>CAMOZF010000084.1 GCA_946630765.1 uncultured Lachnospiraceae bacterium
TTCGGATCATTTTCCCGCTGGCGGCGCCGGGCATTTTCACGACGGCGATCATTGCCTTCATTACGGCATGGAACGAATTCATGTTCGCGCTGATCCTCGTGACGAAGGACTCGATGCGCACGGTTCCCGTCGCGATCTCAATGTTCCCGGGCCAGTACACGGTTCCCTGGGGCGACATGGCTGCCGCCTCGGTCATCGCCACCGTCCCGATCGTGCTCGTCGTCCTCATCGCCCAGAAGTGGATCGTTTCCGGCCTCACCTCCGGCGCCGTGAAGGGATGACATATAACTCGCCTGCGGGATGCATAACTCGCCTGCGGGGTGCATAACTCGCCTGCGGGATGGGGTGTCCGCTTCAGTAACGCTTCGAAGTTACTTCAGCGGACACCCCATAACCCTCGGCTCGGGTGAATGACCCATGAACAATATGTCATCCTGAGCGGAGGCCGCAGGCCGGAGTCGAAGGATCCCATAACCCTCGGCTCGGGTGAATGACCCATGAACAATATGTCATCCTGAGCGGAGGCCGCAGGCCGGAGTCGAAGGATACCATACCCCTCGGCTCGAGGGAGTGGCCCATGGACGATGTGTCATGTGAGGGGAGGCCGCAGGCCGGCGGATGCTGAAGGCACTTTTCGCCGTCTGAAAACAATTTCTGCCGAGGATCCCTGCCGGGCTATGGCCCGGAAAATATGATGCTTGACGGGCTGTAAAAAACGGTGTAACATGGTAGGAAGTCTGATGAAGACTTCCTTTTTTACGGGGGGAAATGGAGTATGAATAAAGAACGTCACACTTTCGGGAGCTCGCTCGGCTTTATTCTTGCTGCGGCGGGGAGTGCCGTGGGTCTTGGGAACATCTGGCGCTTTCCGTATCTTGCGGCCAAGGACGGCGGGGGTATTTTCCTGATTGTCTATATTATTCTCGCGCTGACCTTTGGATTTACCCTTCTGATTACAGAGGTGGCGATCGGAAGAAAGACGCATCTCGGGCCGCTTTCCGCCTATGGCAGGATTCATAAGGGCTGGAAATGGCTCGGCGTCGTCGGTTCTCTGATTCCCTTTTTCATCCTGCCGTATTACTGCGTGATCGGCGGCTGGGTCCTGAAGTACGCGGTCATGTTCGTCACCGGAAACGGGGCGGCGACTGCGGAGGAAGGCTTCTTCTCCGGCTTTATCGGCGCACAGTTTGAGCCGATGATCTATATGCTGATCTTCCTTTTGCTGACGGCGGGCGTCATTCTTCTTGGCGTCAATAAGGGGATCGAAGGCATCTCCAAGGTGCTGATGCCGGTGCTTCTTCTTCTGGTCATCGGCATCGCGTTCTTTTCCCTGACGTTGAAAGTCGGCGAGGGGAAAGCGGCCAGGACAGGTCTTCAGGGGCTGAAGATCTTCGTGGTGCCGGACTTCTCCGGCATGCGCTTCCGGGACTTTATCATGGTGATCATGGACGCGATGGGGCAGCTTTTCTACAGCATCAGCGTCTGCATGGGCATCATGGTGGCCTACGGCTCCTACCTTCGGGATGACGGGAATCTCGTGAAATCGGTGAACCAGATCGAAATCTTTGACACGGTCATCGCGGTGCTTGCGGGCGTCATGATTATCCCTGCCGTCTATGTCTTCATGGGAAAGGAAGGCATGTCGGCTGGCCCCGGTCTGATGTTTGTCGCGCTTCCCCGGGTCTTCATGAGCATGGGGAAGGCCGGAAATGTGATCGGTGCCGTCTTCTTCATCATGGTGTTTTTCGCGGCGCTGACAAGCTCGATCTCGATCCTGGAGGCGATCGTGTCGGGACTGATGGATGAATTTTCGATCAGCAGAAAGAAGGCGACGCTTCTTGAGACAGGCATCGCGCTTGGCCTTGGGGTGATCACCTGTCTTGGCTATAATCTGCTGTATTTTGACTTTAAGCTGCCGAACGGCGTGCATGCGCAGATCCTTGATATTTTCGACTATGTGACAAATAACGTCTTCATGCCGCTTCTTGGGATCGCGACCTGTATTCTGATCGGCTATGTCGTTTCGCCGAAAACCGTGATCGGGGAGGCGACGAAGAACGGAGAACGTTTCGGCCGGAAACACCTGTATATTGCGATGGTGCGGGTGATTGCGCCGCTGATGCTTCTTGTGCTTCTTCTCGGGGCCTTCGGCGTATTCGGAAAATAATGCCAAAGCGACAATTTTCATTGAAAAACCACGTGGTCCGTTGTATAATGAACTATAGTTTTCAGAAAGAAGATCATATTCCATGAAACAAAAAATGAGTAAAGGAAAAATTGTTTTCCTGATCGTGTGGGTGCTTCTTATCATCGGAATTCTTGTGACGATCCTGATACTCGGCCCTGAAAAAGCGGAGGAGGAGAGTATCAAGGAGGTCATGAAGGACGGCGTCCTGCACGACGTGAACCGGATGAATTTTTTCGGTCTTTCCGTCAATCCCGCGGTGATCTCCGCATATCTTGTGACGGCCGTGCTGCTTCTTGCGGCGCTGCTGATCCGGATCTTTGCGGTGCCGCGCTTTAAGGATGTTCCGGGGAAGTTCCAGTCGGTCATCGAGAAGCTCGTCGAATTTTTCTCGGACATGGCGAAGAACAACAGTCCGCACCGCACAGGCTTTATCAGCGCCTATATTTTCAGTGCGGGCGTGTATATCTTCTTCAGCACGATTTTCGAGCTGTTCGGCGTGCAGTGGGCCACGACGACGGGGCGCACGATGGCGCTTCCCGCGCCGATCGCCGACATCAACGCCGCGATCGCCATGGGCTTCATGACCTACGGCGTGATCCTTGTGGCGGGCATCGTCGCGAACGGGCCGAAGGGGGCGCTGAAGGTCCTGAAGGACTTCTCGCTGCCGATCTCGATGAGCTTCCGTCTTTTCGGCGCGCTGCTGTCGGGACTTCTCGTGACGGAGCTTGTGTACTATTATGTAAGCCTGAGCTTTGTGCTTCCGGTTGTTGTCGGCGTCCTGTTTACGCTTCTTCACGCATTAATCCAGACCTACGTGCTTGCGACGCTGGCCTCGGTGTTCTACGGAGAGGCAGTGGAGCCCTGGAAAAAGAAAGAGAAAAAAGAGAGGAAAAAAAGATGAAGAAATCAAGATGGATCGCGGCGCTGGCCGCAGCACTCATGGCAGTACTTGTCGTATTTGCATTCAGCACACCCGCACATGCGGAAGCGCCTGATAAACCGATGCTGATCGCGGAAAACGGCGCGCCGGAGGAAGCGTCGGAGGGCTCGGTTACCGGCACCAAAGCCATGGCGGCAGCGATTGTCGTCGGCCTTGCGGCAGCGGCCGGTGCGCTTGCAATGGGTATTGCGGTTGCGAAGTCCAATGAATCCATGGCCAGACAGCCGGAAGCGGCGAGCCAGATCAACTCCTCCATGATGCTTGGCATGGTGTTCATCGAGACCGCGATCATTTATGCGCTGATTGTCGCGATTCTGATCATCTTTGTACTGTAATCCAGCATTGATCGTAGAGGTAAGCGTATGCCACTGAATATTGATTTCGTGCAGATCCTTCTGCATATGCTGAATTTCGTGATCCTGGCCGGAGGACTGAGCTTCATCCTTTTCAAGCCGGTACAGAAATTCATGCGTGAAAGAAAAGAACGCTTCGAAAAGCAGGCCCTGGAGAATCAGAAAAAGGCCGAGGAGAATCTTGCGCTTCAGCAGGAATACGAGAAGAAGATCGCCGAAGCCGAGACGGAGATCACGAATCTTCGCCTGAATGCCGAGAAAGAGGCCGCCGACGCCGCAAAGGTGTATCTCGATACTGCCAAGGAAAAGGCACAGGAGATCATCAGCAACGCGGAACATGAGGCGGAAGACCGGAAGGCCCATATTCTGGAGTCTGCACAGACTGAGATCGGAGAGCTGGTGGTCGAGGCGACGCAGCGCCTTCTGAATGAGTCCGCGACAGAGGAGCGGAGTCAGGCGCTGTATGACGAATTCCTGCGCGTCGCGAACGACAGCAGCCGGTAAAGGATTTTTCAATGAATCAGGAACAGATTTTTGAGAATACAGCGGCAGAGGAAAAGGCGCCGCTTCGCGTCGAGATCCGCTGTATCGTACCGCCTGCAGAGGAGCAGCGGCAGAAGATTGCGGCCTTCATGCAGGAAAAATACGGCGCCGAAGAGGTTGAGATTGTCATCAGAAAAGACCCTTCGGTGATTGACGGCTTCAATATCTTTGTCGGGGACGACAACTATGACTGGAGTACGCTCGGCAGGATCCGTCAGCTTCGTAAGTCCATCCAGGCGCTGCCGAAGGAAAAGGGCGTGAATCGGATCATCTCGCTTCTTCGGGAGGATATCCGCGGATTCGAGCTGGAATCCGGCTATCAGCAGGTCGGCGAGGTGCTGACCGTCGGCGACGGAATTGCCCTGATCAGCGGCCTTCGGGAAGTGGAGTACGGGGAAATTGTGCTCTTCGACTGCGGCATCAAGGGCATGGTCCAGGATATCCGCAGCGACGGCACGACCGGTATTGTCCTTTTCGGCGAGGCGACGGATATCGTCGCCGGGTCCCGCGTTGTCCGGACGAGACGCACCGCGGGCATTCCGATCTCGAACCGCATCCTCGGCCGGATGATTGATCCTCTCGGAAAGCCGATCGACGGCGGCGGAGACATCGGGGCGAAGGAATATTTCCCGATCGAGCGTCCGGCGCCGGGCATTCTGGAACGGAAGTCCGTCTCGAAGCCGATGGAGACCGGAATCCTCGCGATTGATTCGATGTTTCCGATCGGAAGAGGTCAGAGAGAGCTTCTGATCGGCGACCGCCAGACCGGAAAGACCTCGGTTGCGATCGATACGATCCTCAATCAGAAGGGCAAAAATGTCGTCTGTGTCTATGTCGCGATCAGCCAGAAGGCGAGCTCCGTCGCGAAGGTCGTGAACACGCTGAAAAAGGCCGGGGCGATGGACTACACGGTGATTGTCAGCTCCCCCGCGAGCGACCCCGCCTCGATGCAGTATATTGCGCCTTACGCGGGCTGCGCGGTGGCGGAATACTTCATGTACCGGGGACGCGACACACTGATTATTTACGATGACCTTTCGAAGCATGCGGTCGCCTACCGGACGATCAGCCTGCTTCTTGAACGCGCGCCGGGAAGAGAGGCGTACCCGGGCGACGTTTTCTATCTGCACTCGAGGCTTCTGGAGCGCGCGGCGCAGCTTTCCGACAGGCTTGGCGGCGGCAGCATGACAGCGCTTCCGATTGTCGAGACGCAGGCGGGGGATGTTTCCGCCTATATTCCGACCAATATCATTTCGATCACGGACGGGCAGATTTTCCTGGACAGCGAGCTGTTCTATGCCGGCCAGCGTCCGGCGGTCAATGTCGGTCTTTCGGTGTCCCGTGTCGGCGGCGCCGCACAGACCAATGTGATGAAAAAGTCGGTCGGCTCGGTCCGGCTCGATCTTGCGCAGTACCGCGAAATGCAGGTCTTCTCGCAGTTTGGCTCGGATCTGGATGACCAGACGATGCGCCAGCTCCGCTACGGGGCGGGTCTCATGCGGCTTCTCCGGCAGCAGAACCAGTCGCCGCTTCAGCTGCATGAACAGGTGATTCTGCTTCTCTGTGCGCAGGCGAAGCTTTTCGTGGACGTGCCGGAAGAGGATATCGAACGCTGCAGAAAGGGACTTTTACAGCGCTTCAACGCGCATCACACCTCCCTCTGTCTTCAGATTGACCATGAACCGGTGTATTCGGAGGAGCTGAAGGCGCGGATCCTCGAACACGCGGGACATTTCATGAGGGACTTCAAAAACGCCTGACTAAGGCTGACGGAAAGGAGGAAATGTCATGTCAAGTGCGGCGGAGATCAAGATCCGCATCAACAGTATCGGAGAGACGAAGAAAGTCACGGACGCAATGTACATGATTTCCTCCGTCAAAATGCAGCGGGCCCGGCGCGAAAATGAGAAGACCCGGCCGTATTTCAATGCGCTCCGGGAGGAGATCGGCGAGCTTCTGGAGAATATTCCGGAGAACAATAACCGGTACTTCAGAAGCGTGGATTCGGAAGACATCCGGGGCCGGGCGCTCCTTGTGATCAGTTCCGACCGGGGGCTTTCCGGAAGCTATAATCAGACGGTGCTTCGCGCCGCGCAGGAACGGCTGAAGGCCTATGAGGATTTCAGAACCTTCATTGTCGGCGAGTTCGGGCGGCAGCATTTTCTTGCGAAAAAGCTGCCCTATGAGCAGGATTTCACCTATGCGGCCCAGTTCCCGACCCTCCGGGAGGCGCAGCGGATCTGCACGGATCTTCTGTATCATTACAACAATGACGAGGTGGACCACGTCGAGATCATCTATACGCATGCCTCCTCGATCGGCACCGGGGAGATCCGTAGAAAGGTGCTTCTGCCGCTGAATCAGGCGGACTTTTACGGCTCCGCGCATCCCGAGCAGAATATCGGAAAGGAGTACTATCCCGATCCCGATACCGTGCTCCGGGACATTGTGCCGCCGTATCTGACGGGCTTTATCTACAGTGCACTCGTGGACAGCTACTGCAGCGAGCAGCAGGCCAGAATGAGCGCGATGAGTACGGCCGGAAAAAACGCCGAGGAGATGCTGAAAAAGCTGCGGATCCAGTACAACGGCATCCGGCAGGCGGCGATCACGAATGAAATGATCGAGATCACCTCCGGGACAAAGGCGCTTCGCGCCAAACGAAAAGAAGGGCAGAAATAAAGCTGACCCTCTGACGTAAAACACAGGATCATACAAGGTATATTTCAATGGATAAACAGGAACTCATGAAGCTGAAACAGGGACAGATCTGCGGGGTCAGCGGCCCGGTTGTCGACGTCGTATTCCGGCATACCGCGCTTCCGAAGATCCGCGAGGAATTATTCGTCCTTCTCGGGAAGGAACGGCGGATCATGGAGGTCGCACAGCATCTGTCGGCCGATACGGTGCGCTGCATCATGCTCGGCGCGTCCGAAGGACTGCACAGAGACATGGTGGTCTACGCTTCGGAATCGCCGATCCGGGTACCGGTTGGAGAACAGGTCCTGGGGCGGCTTTTCGACGCGCTCGGAAACGCGATCGATGAAGGAGAGAAGATTCCGGACGATGCCCTGAGAGAGAGCATCTACCGTCCGGCGCCGGCTTATGCGGAGCGCCAGAACACCGAGGAAATCCTCGAGACCGGCATCAAGGTCATCGACCTTCTCGCGCCTTACCAGAAGGGCGGGAAGATCGGTCTTTTCGGCGGCGCGGGCGTCGGCAAGACCGTCCTGATTCAGGAGCTGATCCACAATATTGCGACGGAACACGGCGGATATTCGGTCTTCACCGGCGTCGGCGAGCGGAGCCGTGAAGGAAATGATCTGTATTTTGAGATGAAGGAGAGCGGCGTTATCGACAAGACCGCCCTGGTCTTCGGCCAGATGAACGAAGCGCCCGGCGTGCGTATGCGCGTTGCGCTGACCGGACTTCGGATGGCGGAGTATTTCCGCGACGAGAGC
>CAMOZF010000085.1 GCA_946630765.1 uncultured Lachnospiraceae bacterium
TCAGGATGATTTATATGAGCCGGATGCGCTGTATGAATTTGTGAAGGCGATGAATGAACATCCGGACGCGGAGATCATCTACTCGGACGAAGACAAGATCGACGATGAAACGGGCGCGCATCTGACGCCGCATTTCAAGCCCGACTACAGCCCGGCGAGACTTCGCTCGGACAACTATATCTGCCATCTTCTGATGGCGAAAACCGATCTTATGAGAAAGGTCGGCGGCGAGCGTTCCGCCTATGACGGCTCGCAGGATTTTGACCTGATTCTAAGGCTCACGGAGAATACCGAAGGCCCTGTCGTGCACATATCAAAGGTGCTTTACAACTGGCGGATTCATGCCGCGTCCACGTCCGGCGGCATGGGCGCGAAGCAGTACGCGGTCGATGCCGGCGCGCGCGCGATCCGGGACGCCTACCTTCGCGAGGGGCTCGAGGCGGATATCGTGCATTCGGAGTTTTCCGGGCGCTACATTACGGTGCCGCATTTAAAGACGGAACCGTTGGTATCGGTGCTGATCCCGAATAAAGATCACAGAGAGGATCTTCTTCGCTGCGTGAATTCACTTCTGCAGGTTTCGGATTATCCGAATATCGAGATCCTGATCATTGAAAATAACAGCACGGAAGAAGCGACCTTTGAACTATACGAAGAACTGGAAAAGAAAGACGAAAGAATCCGGGTCCTCCGGTATCCGGACGGCTTCAATTTCGCGAAGATCAACAACTTCGGCGCCCGGGAGGCAAAGGGCGAATACCTCCTCCTTCTGAACAACGATACCGAAGTGATCTCCGAAAACTTCATGAGAAGCATGCTTTTCTATGCGATGCAGAAGGGCGTCGGCGCCGTCGGCGCGAAGCTTCTTTATGACGATAAGACCGTTCAGCACGCCGGGGTCACGGTCGGCGTGGAGGACCGGGTAATTCACATTTATCTCGGAACGCCCGACGATCAGCCGGGATATATGGGGCGGCTTGTCAGCACGCTTGAGGTGTCGGCCGTCACAGCAGCCTGTCTGATGACGAAAAAGGCAGTTTACGACGAAGTTTCCGGCATGACCGAGGATTTTACCGTTGCCTATAACGACGTCGATTTCTGCCTCAAATTACAGGCGCAGGGCTACCGTGTCGTTTACGACGCCTATGCGAAGCTGTATCACTATGAGTCCCGCTCCAGAGGCTACGAGGATACCGCGGAGAAGCAGGCGAGACTGCAGAAGGAAATGGATCTTCTTCGGAGCCGCTGGCCAAAGAGGCTGAAGAGGGATCCGTATTACAACGACAATCTTTCACTGAAGCGGGGATTTTACCTGCTGCCGTAAGAGGAGAATATTATGAGACTGTGCATTGACAGTGCATTTGTCAGAGACGGAAAAATGAATATTATCGGGTGGGGCGCCGGATCTGAAGCGTCCCACGTGATTGCGTATTCGGCAAAGGATTCCAGGGGGAAGGAGATCGATCTTCGAATCTTCCGGAATGTCCGGCCGGATATCGGTTATGCGCTTTTCAGAGACCCGGGAAAAGACGATCTCGGAATGTATATCGAGATTCCCTACGAAAGGGGCGGGACTGTCACGCTTCTCGCGCAGGAGAAGGACGGAGACCGTGTGGTCGCGGAGGAAAAGTATCCGCTGAATCCGACGACGCTGAAGCTTCGCGAGAAGGCGAAGAAGGCGAAGGAGGTCTATCTGAACCTGCGGCATAAGGCGGGACGGATCGCCAACAAGCTGATCAAGAGAAACGATCACAAATACGCGGCCTGGTTTCAGGCCTTCCGCGCGTCCGCGCCGGAGCTTTCGGAGCAGGCGGAGCGGCAGAAAAGCTTTGCAATCCGGCCGAAATTCAGCATTCTGGTGCCGGTATACCGCACAAAGCTTCCGTTTCTTCATGACATGATCCGTTCGGTTCTGCATCAGAGCTATCCGGAGCTGGAGCTTTGCATCGTCAATGCCTCTCCGGACGATCAGCCGCTCTGCGCAGCGCTCAGGAAGTGGCAGGAGAGTGATCCGAGAATTCTTGTAAAGGATCTGGAGGAAAACCGCGGCATTGCCGGAAATACCAACGAAGCACTTCAGATGGCCACCGGCGATTTCATCTGCATGCTGGATCACGACGATATGATCGAGCCGGACGCGCTGTACTGCTATGCGGCGTACCTGAATGAGCATCCGGACACGGATGTTTTCTACAGCGATGAAGACAAGATTACGGAGAAGTCCGATTATTTCTTCTTCCCGCATTTCAAGTCCGATTTCAATATCGACATGCTGCGCTGCAACAACTATATGTGCCATTTCCTGGCATTCCGGAAGCAGCTGATCGATAAGATCGGTTTCCCGGGCTGGGACGGCAGCTTTGACGGCGCGCAGGATTTTGATTTTATCCTCCGTCTGATCGAGAAGACCGATCGGATCTGCCATATTCCGCGGATTCTCTATCACTGGAGAAGCTACGGCCAGTCGACGGCACAGGCGCAGGGCAATAAATCCTATGCGATCGACGCGGGCGCGCGCGCAATTAATGCGCATTATGAACGTATCGGCCTTCCGGCGCATGCCGTTCCCGGGGAAATCGGCGGCTGGTATGTCAGCCGCTATACACTTTCCTCGGAGCCGCTGGTCTCGGTGCTGATCCCGAATAAGGATCATACGCAGGATCTTGACGTATGCCTGAAATCCCTGTATGAAAAATGCAGCTACAAGAACTTTGAAGTCATCGTCATAGAGAACAACAGTACCGAACCGGAGACCTTCCGCTACTACGAAGAAGCGCTGAAAAAATATCCCCGCCTTCAGGTCGTGCACTGGAAGAAGGGCTTCAATTTCTCGGCGATCAATAATTTCGGCCTGACATTTGCAAAGGGAGAATATATCCTTCTTCTGAATAATGACGTGGAGGTCATCACGCCCGATCTTTTCGAGGGCATGCTCGGATACTGCATGCGGGAGGAGGTCGGCATTGTCGGCGTCAAGCTTCTCTATGACGACGATACGATCCAGCACGCCGGGGTGCTTCTTGGCGCCGGCGGCCTGGCAACGCATTCCTTCAAGGGAAAGGCGGACACGGATCCCTGCTATATGTGCCGGGCCATTACGACGCAGGATGTTTCCGCCGTGACGGCGGCCTGCCTGATGGTGAAGCGCAGTGTTTACGAGGAAGTCGGCGGACTGGATGAGGATTTTGAAGTCGCCTTCAACGACGTCGATTTCTGCCTGAAGGTGCGCAAAGCCGGCTATCTCATCGTTTACAACGCGCAGGTAAAGCTGCATCACTACGAGTCCAAATCCCGCGGAACCGAAAACACGCCGGAGAAATTCGTGCGCTTCAGCAAAGAATCCAAGATGCTCAACGAGAAGTGGAGCATTAACCGTTACGACCTGTCGGACACCTATACAGACCCGTACTACAATCCGAATTTATCCTATATGGATTATTTCAATCCGGACTATCTCTCGATTCCGGCACGAAATGCGCAGATTCAGGAACAGTACAGGAGAATGGCAGAGGGATGAAAAAGCTTTTTGACAAATATACGCTGCTGTTTCTTTTTATCGGCGCGGCGCTAATACTGATCGAAACACAGATCCTGCGATGGGCGAGAAACGACGGGGCGATTCCCGCCGGTATTGCGGCCGGAATGTCTGTAAAGCAGATGCTCCTTGTGGGGGCGGTGCTTCTCCTTCTGAGTGTTTTTATGGTAATGGTCTTCAGATGCCGGAAGGAGCGCCGGACGGACCTCCTGATCGCGCTCAGCATTGCGGTGTTCGGCATCATCATTGCGGCACTGAGTCCCGTGCTGAACGGCTATGACGAGCACGCCCATTTTTTCAAGACCGTTGCCACGCTGGACGGAAAAATGTTCCGTTATGACAGTTATAATTACCCTGTTTCGCAGAGCTATATCACGATCAGGGATCATATGCTGGACCGCTGGTATTCGGGGACCTTTGCGGGAAAATGGTCGCGGGAGACGCAGTATGTTCTGGCCATTGAAAACGGCTTTGCCCAGCCGACCTATCCCTTCTACGGTTATCTGTTCTGCGCTGCGGGGCTGGGACTCGGAAGACTTCTCGGACTTTCGGTGGGCTTTTCGTTTCTTCTGGGAAGGATATTCAATGTCCTTGCCTATGCGGGAATGGTTTACTGCGCGCTCCGGCTGCTTCCGGCATCGTGCAGTAAGTATCGAAGCGCGATCACCGTCGTTTCCTGCCTTCCAGGCGCACTTTTTGTGTCCTCGCACTACACCCAGGAGGGGCTTGTCTACGGCCTGATTCTGATCCTTGCCGCGCTGTTTCTCCGCATGAAATTCGGAGAAGGGGCGCATAAAAAGGACTGCATTTTGTTTTCCGTGCTGTTCCTTTTACTGGTTCCGCTCAAATACCCGTATATCTTTCTGGGATTTCTTCTTTTCCTGATTCCTGAAAAGAACTTCGGATTTCGGAAGAGCAGACTGTATATTGTGATTCTGGCCGCGGCGTCGATCCTTCTGGCCTTTTTGTGGTTCTTCTTTGTGAGCAGTCAGTACACCGAGCCGAGAGTGGAGAATGTTCAGGGGATGGAACAGCTGAAGTACATGATGTCCCATCTTCCGGGCTTCCTTCTTTCGGCGGTCACGGGATTTGTTCAGTCGATTGCCCTGTATTTTTCCGACAATATGCGGCTTTTCGGCAGTGTCTTTTATTTCTCTTCGGAGGCTGTCGGCGTGATTTTCGGACTCTGTACGATGCTGGTGCTGTGTTTTCTGTGCGGCAGATACAGCCTGAAGAGCGGGGAGAGATTTCTGATTGCGCTGATCATTGTTTTTGTGATCCTTGCGACAGAGGCGGCACTCTATGTAAGCTACAATCCGGTCGGCCGCGAAGGCTTCATCCAGGGCGTACAGGGGCGCTATTTCTACGGACTGCTTCTCTTTCTGCCGCTTCTTCTGCCGGAAAAGCTTCAGCTTGCGTCGCTGCCGGAGGAACGGAAGCAGGAGACGGCAGTCTACTCGTTTATGGTTCTTCAGATCCTCTGGCTTCTGTTTGGAATGACGATATTTATATAATAATCGATGGGGGAAAAGCGTATGGATAAGATTGCTGTGCTGATCCCGTGCTATAATGAGGCAGCGAGTATTGAAAAGGTAATTGCGGATTTTCGATCGGTGCTTCCGGAAGCGGTCATCTATGTTTATGATAACAATTCTACCGACGGGACAGCGGCGCTCGCAAAAAAAGCAGGCGCAGTCGTCCGGCATGAATATCTGCAGGGCAAGGGAAATGTCATGCGCCGGATGTTCTACGAGATTGACGCGGAATGCTATCTGATTACGGACGGAGACGATACCTATCCCGCGGAATATGCGCGTGAGATGACGGACAGAGTGCTTCATCATAACGCGGATATGGTTGTCGGCGACCGGCTTTCGTCCACCTATTTTACCGAGAATAAACGGCCCTTCCACAACTTCGGCAATTCGATTGTACGGCTCTTGATCAATTCGCTGTTTCACAGTGAAATCAAGGACATCATGACCGGCTACCGGGCATTCAGCTACCGCTTTATCAAGACTTTTCCGGTGCTCAGCCGCGGCTTTGAGATCGAAACCGAAATGAGCATTCATGCGATTGATAAAAACATGCAGGTTGAGAATGTGATTGTCGAGTATCGTGACCGAAAAGAGGGCAGTGAATCCAAGCTCAATACCTACAGCGACGGATTCAAGGTTTTGAGGACCATTATCAGACTGTATAAGAATTATCATCCCTTCGGATTCTTCGGCCTGATCGCGCTGCTGCTTTTCGGACTGTCCGCAGGCTTTTCAGTGCCTGTTTTTGTGGAATATGCGAAGACGGGGCTCGTTCCCCGTTTCCCGACGCTGATTGTGTGCGGATTCGTCTTTCTTTCGGGACTGATCTGCCTGTTTTCCGGCATCATTCTTTCGTCGCTCCGGCAGAAGGAAAAACAGGAATTTGAACGTGATATGATGATTTTGAAGGAAAAGAGATCATAGGTCCCGCAGGAACGAAATTGTGCGGGCTTTAAGGAGGATATATCTATGAGCGAAAGAAGAACAGCGCTGGTAACCGGCGCGGACCGCGGGCTTGGTTTTGCGATTGTAAAACGACTCCTGCAGGAGAATTTTACGGTGTTTGCCGGCGAGTACATGAGTGATTATCCGCTTCTGCAGAATCTGAAGGCGTCCTATGAGGATCAGCTGTATCTGGTCGAGCTGGATGTACAGAATGCAGAGCATATGAAGGCTGCCGCAGCGGAGATCGAGCGTATTGCCGGGAAACTGGATCTTCTTGTGAGCAATGCGGCGATTATGGGCGTCCGGACGGAAAGACCCTCTGATGTGATCGACGGGAACCGGGGACTGGATCTCCCGCTTCTGACACGCTTTTTCATGACCAATTCCTATGCGGCGCCGCTTCTTGTGGATGCGATGCTTCCGCTTCTTCGAAAAGGGGAGATGAAGCGTCTCTTTTTTACTTCCTCTGAGATTTCTTCCGTGCGGCTGCAGCGGAGAACCGGGAGCATGCGCTACGGCATGACGAAAACCGCGCTGAATCTCGGTGTGCGGATGATTTACAATACGCTGCGTCCGGAAGGCTTTACCTTCCGCCTGTATCAGCCCGGCTGGATGAAGCGTCAGCTCCCGGACGGATCGCTTTCGGAAGGCGCGATCGTCGATCCGATGGATTCCGCAAAAGAGGCTGTCCGGCAGATGCTTGAGGACCGCCTTGACGAAGACCGGCTGGTTCTGGTGGACTATCTGGGCCGCGAGCTTTCATTCTGATCAGGCAGAATATCCGGAAGAAGGGAGATTGAATCGTGAATAAGGTTTATTTTACATCGCTGGAAAGTGATTTCGCGAAGGCGCTGGCAAAGCGTTTTGAAGAGAATGGATTTGAAGTAACTACGGAAACGGGCATCAATATTGAGTACTTTATCGATACGACAGACTTTCGCCCGGAGGGGGACGATCGTGCGCTCGGAGAGGGGATCCTTTCCGAGGCCGGTATCCAAAGCTACGAGAAAAATGTCTGTGAGCCGATCGACAAGCTGGATCAGTGTTTCTACTATATGGTCGGGAAGAAGCGGATCTGTTTTCTCAGCTCGAAAGAATCCTCGATCAGCCTTTCCGAAGAAACCAGAGGCTATGGCCATCACATGGCAAAGGCGGCGCTTCATCAGATCCTGACGATTACAAAGAACGGTCTGATTGAACGGGGCTTCACTTTCCGGCTGTTTGATCCGCTGAGCGGAGAGTACCCCGCAGAAAAAGCGGCCGACAGCGCTTTTGTGTATTTCACGAGAGACCGCTACATCGACAATGACGCAGACAAGTCCAGGGAGGACGAGCGGAATCTGATCCTGAGAGATGCGAAGGGGAGAGAAATACCGTGGTGACGAGAACTACAGAAGCGAGCGGCAGATTTCCTTTTATTGATGCTGCTAAGGCAATTG
>CAMOZF010000086.1 GCA_946630765.1 uncultured Lachnospiraceae bacterium
GGCCGAGAGCGGCGCTATGAGCGGTGCTCTGTTGGAAAACTACACGGTGTCGGAAATCATGAAGAGTTATCAGAACGCAGGGCAGGAGCCATATCTCTACTTCTATCGCGACCGCGACGCCAAGGAGATTGATGTTATCCTTGAGGGCGACGGGAAGCTCTGCCCGCTGGAAATTAAGAAGACGGTCACACCGGACAGACGTCTGACCCGCGTCTTCCATTTGATTGACAAGTCTCCGCTTCAGCTCGGCACCGGTGCCGTTCTCTGCATGGCAGATAAATTCAGTGCATTCGACAGCAACAATCTGATCATTCCAATTTGGATGATTTAACAGAGGGAATCAAAAGTAAAAAACATTCTACAGGACGATCATGAAAGTTGCTTCGTTGGAATAGCCGACACTGTATACAAATCGTAAGGGGTAGCATGAATCCGGAAAAACAGCTGATTATCATAGATGGAAAAGACAAAACTGATTCCATCGCCTCGATAAGTTGCACCAGCGATGGGAAATGCCAGGTGCGCTTTGAAGGATCACTAAAAGTGTATTCTTATAACAGTTACAATATCAAAATTCTAAAACCGGTGCGAACAATTGACCCTTCTTCTGTCATTGTATATGTGAAAGGTGATTCCTGGAATAATGTTGAGAAAATACTGGACTTTCATGAATACTATCGGTTCTTTTACAACGGGAAATGGTCCGGGTCTTATGCGAAGGAAGATGTAAGGCTGGTTCAAAATTGCCTGGCAGAAAAAAGATCGCGTTCCCTGTTTGAGTATTTCAAAGAGATCGCCAGTGCGGTCGGAATAGTTATAGATCAGGGACAAAACCTGTTAAGCCGTCAGTATGACAGAATTAATGGTATCAGCGAGGAAACTGTTCTCAGCAAATACTTTACTCAAAAAGAACCGGACAAACGGACAGGCAATAAAGAGTTGATTTTCCCTTTTGGAATGAATCTAAGTCAGAAAGCGGCTGTTGAGAACGCCTTTTCTTCACAGATCAGCATTATTCAAGGACCTCCAGGTACGGGAAAGACACAAACGATCTTGAATATCATTGCGAATGTTGTTCGAAATGGTCAATCTGCAGCAGTGGTTTCCAACAACAACTCTGCTATTTTGAATGTTGCGGAGAAATTGGAAAAACAAGATATTGCCTTTATTTCTGCCTTTTTGGGAAGCAGGGAAAATAAAAATACATTTCTTGAGCAACAGAAGCCATATCCTGATATGAGCGCCTGGGAGCTGCCGCAAGAGGAGCGGCAAATGCTCATGGAGCAGGTCAGGAAGCTGCGCGACGAGCTGAGTGAAATGCTGGAGATTCGCAACCGGATTGCTGCAATCGAACAACAGCGGCTTCTCATGGAACCGGAGCAGAGATATTTTGAGGAATATTATGCATCCTGTCCAAATATTGAGCAGGAATTTCTCTCTTTACGAAAATTCTCTTCTGGAAAGCTTTCCAGTCTTTGGCTGGCTTTTGAAGAGATCGCGAATAACCCAGGCTTTTGGAAACGGGCAAGCATTTTGTTTCGCTTCGGTAAAAAAGCTTTTGATCTTACGAGGCGGGCTGCAGCAGAAGCTATTCCTCTGCTGCAGCATTTGCTGTATGAAAAGAAACTGATTGAATTAACGATAGAAAAAGAAAGATTTGAGAAAAAGCTTGATGAGTACTGCTTTGAAGAGAAAATGAATGAATTACAGACGCTTTTAATGCATCTGTTCAAAGCAGAACTTGCAAAAAGATACCAATGGAAAAGCAACAGGAAATGCTTCGAATTGAGAGACTTTTGGGCCAATTCTTCGGTGATTAATTCGGAGTACCCGGTTATTCTCAGCACAACGTACTCTATAAAAGGTACTCTTTCTATAGATCATATCTATGATTACCTGATCATAGATGAAGCGTCACAGGTTGATTTGGCAACCGGTGTCCTTGCCTTTTCCTGCGCTAAGAATGTTGTTATTGTAGGAGACCTGAAACAGCTTCCGAACGTTCTGACAGAGAACACTAGGCGTATAGCAGATAAAATATGGACCCGCGGTCCGTTTGACGAGCCATTCTGCTTCACCTCGCACAGCGTTCTAAGTTCCGCCGTAGCGATATGGAAGGATGCACCTAATGTAATGCTTCGGGAACACTATCGGTGTCATCCCAGGATTGCCGAGTTTTTTAATCGGAAGTTTTATAACGGTGAATTGATTGTAATGACTGAAGACCATGGAGAAACGGACACTCTCGGTATGTATCGAACGGTTGAAGGGAATCACGCTCGCGGGCATTATAATCAGCGGCAAATCGATGTGATTCGTGATGAAATTTTGCCGCAGCTGGAAAGCTTAGGTCATCATGATATTGGGATCATTACGCCCTATCGAGATCAAGTCGCCGCCCTTCAGCAACAGCTTGGAAATAAGTATGAAGTCGCCACCGTTCACAAATTCCAGGGGAGGGAAAAGGATGCCGTCATTCTGACATCAGTTGATAATACGATTGGCACTTTTGTTGATGATCCGAACCTTTTGAATGTTGCCGTTTCCCGCGCAGTCAAATCATTAATGGTAGTAATGTCAGCCAGTCATGAAAATGACAAAACGAATTTTGGTGATCTGGCCAAGTATGTAGAATATAATAATTTCGCTGTAATTAACAGTCAGGTATATTCCGTTTTTGACCTGTTGTATGCGGACTATGCGGCTCAGCGCGTGGCTTTTCTGAAGAAACACAAGCGAATATCAGAGTACGATTCTGAAAACCTTGCTTTTTCTGTGATTGAGGATGTCCTGAGACAGGATAAATTTCAGTCGTTGGGATGTTCTGTTCATTCGTCATTGGCAACATTGGTGAAAGATTATAGTGTTTTGACGGAGGAAGAAACGCTCTACGCCAGTAATCCGTTAACACATCTCGACTTTCTCATTTTCAGTACTATGAATAGAGCACCGCTTCTGGCAATTGAAATTGACGGGACCAGTTTTCATTCACAGGGCAGCGCTCAGACGACGAGAGATCTTATAAAAAACAGTGTGTTGAAGAAAATTCATATTCCATTGTTGCGCATCAGAACAGATGAGAGTGGGGAATACAGCCGGATCGAAGAGGTGCTTTCAAAAGTAATTGAGTAACAGAACACGGAGTGTTGGTCTGTTTTGAAAAAAGTATAATTATAGACCAATTGATGCATGGAAATACCGCCTGAGGTGTGAATAGTTACAGGCGGAAGAGTGAGCGAAGGTATTGCCGTATTGCGCAGCTCAGTATTTTGCAGGATAAAGATCGGGCAGTCGTACGAAAAGTACGGCTGCCCGTTTACTATGTGTTTTAGGACGCAGTATTTACTTCCTGATCACCTTCACGCGGATGACTTCCGGGATGGCTTCGATCGCGGCGATCGTAGCGTCCTTGATGTCGTGGTCCATGTCGAACATTGACCAGGCGTAGTTGCCGCGGGACTTACTCACCATATCGGAGATGTTGGCCTTCGCGGAGCCGAGGATGGTCGTCAGGGTCGAGATGACATTCGGCACATTTTTGTGCGCGACGCAGATTCTTGCGGGCTTCTGTGCCTCGCCGAGGGAAGCCGCCGGATAGTTGACGGAGTTCGTGATATTGCCGTTTTCGAGGAAGTCGGCGAGCTCCTTTGCCGCCATGATCGCGCAGTTCGTCTCGGATTCTTCTGTGGAAGCGCCGAGGTGCGGGAAGGCGACGACATTCGGAACATTGACGATCTCGTGATTCGGAACGTCAGTGACGTACTTTCTGATCTTGCCGGATTCGAGCGCGGCCTTGACGTCCGCTGTGACCACGAGGCCGTCACGCGCGAAGTTCAGAAGCGCAACGCCGTCCTTCATCTTTGCGATGGCGTCGGCATTGATCATGCCCTTCGTGGCGTCATTCTGCGGCACATGGATCGTGACATAATCCGCCTGTGCGTAAATGTCGTCGAGATTGTTCGTAAGCTCCACGGAGCGGCTCATCGAGAGTGCGTTGTGGACGGAAATGTAGGGGTCGTAGCCGATGACGCGCATCTGAAGGCCGATCGCCGCATTCGCGACGAGGACGCCGATCGCGCCGAGGCCGATGACGCCGAGGGTCTTTCCGGCGATCTCGGTGCCCGCGAATTTGGACTTTGCCTTCTCCATGGACTTTGAAATGTTCTCGTCATCGAGGTTCGCGTCCACCCAGGCCATGCCGCCCTTCGCGTCACGGGCTGCAAGGATCAGGCCGAGGACGACGAGCTCTTTCACGCCGTTCGCGTTTGCGCCGGGGGTGTTGAAGACGACGATGCCGGATTCCGCGCAGCGCTCGACCGGGATGTTGTTGACGCCGGCGCCTGCTCTTCCGATGGCCTCGAGGTTCTCGGAGAACTGCATATCCAGCATGGATGCGGAACGCACGAGGACGGCGTTTGCTTCGTCGATATTTTCGGTTTTTTCAAAGGTTTTCGGCAGGGTATCAAGACCAGCCTGCGCGATGGGGTTTAAGGTAATATATTTCATTGTGGTCGCTCCTTCTTAAAACATACGCATGGCTCCGTACTTCGTACTTTCGCCATGCTGCAGCCATTCGCATTCCGCAGAATACTGCTGCATGCTCATGTCTGACATTCGCCGGAAGTCATTCGTCTTATCATGCAAGCATGACAGACTCATGCCTTCGGCTCATTGTTTTATGCATTCTCCTTCTCGAACTTTTCCATAAATGCTACAAGGTCTTCGACGCCCTGCTTCGGCATGGCGTTGTAGATCGAGGCTCTCATGCCGCCGACGGTGCGGTGGCCTTTGAGGTTCTCGAAGCCGGCAGCCTTGGACTCGGCGACGAATTTCGCGTCGAGTTCTTCATTTCCGGTGATGAACGGAACGTTCATAAGGGAACGGGAAGCGGGCTCAACCGTGCCCTTGAAGAGCTTGCTGTTGTCGAGGAAATCGTAGAGAATCTTTGCCTTCTCTTCGTTTTTCTGCTTCATGACCTCAAGACCGCCCATGTTCTTCAGCCACTTGAAGACCTTGCCGCAGATGTAGATGCCGTAGCAGGGGGGCGTATTGTACATGGAGCCGTTGTCGGCGTGGGTCTTGTACTTCATCATGGTCGGGGTGCCCGGAAGCACGTCGTCCGTGATCATGTCGTCGCGGATGATGCCGATCACGACGCCTGCGGGGCCGACATTCTTCTGAACGCCGCCGTAGACATAGGCGTACTTTGTGACGTCCATCGGCTCAGAAAGGAAGCAGGAAGAGATGTCCGCGATCAGGTTTTTGCCCTTCGTGTTCGGAAGCTCGTGGAACTTCGTGCCGTAGATCGTGTTGTTTTCGCAGATATAGACGTAGTCCGCGTCCTCGCTGATCGGAAGATCCGAGCAGTCCGGAATGTAGGAGAAGGTCTTGTCGGCGGATGAGGCAATTGCGTTGGCGGTGCCGTAGAGCTTCGCTTCCGCGTGCGCCTTCTTTGCCCACTGACCGGTAATGATGTAGTCAGCGACACGGTTTTTCATGAAGTTCATCGGGATCATCGCAAACTGCAGCGATGCGCCGCCCTGCATGAATAGCACCTTATAGTTATCGGGGATCTGCAGTAAATCACGGATGTCGGCTTCCGCTTCGTCGATGATCTGCTGGTACATTTTGGAGCGGTGGCTCATTTCCATGACGGACATGCCGCAGCCTCTGTAGTCAAGCATCTCCTCGGCGGCTTCCTTCAGAACCTCCTCCGGCAGTACGGCCGGACCGGCGGAAAAATTGTAAACCCGTTTCATTTGCAGTGTTCCTCCTAAATCTGATATTCAAAGTTCTGACTTTAGCTGAGTAAAGTCTTTCGTCATTTTACCTTTTTTATAAAGATTCGTCAAGAATCTTTAGAGAAAGGCGTTGCGAATCGTGAATTTTGGGGTATAATGACAGTAAAATGCGAGATTGATTGGTCAAATTGTATGATAAATAATTCACAAGCGCGGGGAGAAGTGCGCCGGCGCAGCAGATAAATGTAACTATCCAGAGGAGGACACAAGGTTTATGAATGATTTCCTGAGAAACAGAAAAGGAGAACCGGTTTTTGTCACCGGTCTCCAGGCACACAATTCCTCAACCGGAACCGTCATGATCGACCGGACCATGGACGCGATCGAAAAGTACCACGGCAATACGATCGAGGCGCCGATCTACTGGTTTTCGGTGGAGCCGGAGGAGGACCACTATGATCTTTCGCTTGTCAAAGGACTGATCGACAAGGCGAAATCCCGCGGCCTCTACCTCATCATCCTGTGGTTCGGCTGCAATAAAAACGGCCATCCGAACTACGCGCCGGAGTATGTCAAGCTTCAGCCGGAGATCTACAGGATCGCGGTCGGTCCGGACGGCGCGCCGGTGCCGTCCATCTCGCCGCACTGCATGGAAACGCTCGAGCGCGACAGGAAGGCTTTCCTCAAAATGATGGAATTCATCCGCGACTACGACGAGGAAGGCACGGTGCTCGCGGTACAGATTGAAAATGAATTCGGCTACGCGCATACGGACCGGGACTATTCGGAACTGGCGCAGGCAGATTATGACAAAGGTGTGCCGGCGGAGCTTCTCGGGGTGGAGCTGGAGGACATGGGCGCGCTTTCACACGACGGAACCTGGGTCGGCGAGTTCGGCCGCCACGCAAATGAAGCCTTCTCCGCCTATTACCACGCGCGCTATGTCGAAGCCCTCGCGGCGGCCGGAAAAGAGATTATGCCGATGAACTTTTTCTGCAATATTTTCATCGGAGAAACCGGTATTGAAGTGCCTGGCTTCAGCTATAACGGCGGCGGCGGCGTCGGCCGTGTGATCGACGTCTGGAAGAAGGGCGCGCCGCATCTGGACCTTCTGTGCCCGGATATTTATCTTGCGGGACGCCGCGTCTACGAACGGATCTGCGGCCGCTACGCGCGGGAGGATAATGCCCTCATGATCCCCGAGAGCTCGCCGATGGGTGACGCGAACGCGATGAATATGATCCTTGCCGTCGGAAAATACGGCGCGATCGGCGTCGCGGGCTTCGGCGCCGAGTCTGCACTGGACGATCAGGGAAATCTGCTTCCCGAGGCCCGGAAGGTCGCGCTTTCGATGCACGCGATCGCGGGACTTGCGCCGCTTCTTATTAAGTACCGCGGCACGGGGCGCGTGCACGGCGTCATTCAGGACGAATTCACGACGGAGGAGTACATTAAGCTGGACCGCTACCACGTCATGGCGAAATTCTTCAAGGGCGAAGGCGTCCGCGGCGGCTTCACAAGTAATAAAAACTTCCGCGCGCCGGAAAATGCCTGGCTCCGAGACGAGCGCGGCCGCGGCATCCTGATCCAGACCGGGGAGGACGAATTCTATCTTGCAGGCGTCAATATCGGCTTCGAGTTCCGCCGCCGCACGGATATGAACGATCCGAAGGCCTATGTGCATCTTTCCTCCCGCCAGTCGACGCAG
>CAMOZF010000087.1 GCA_946630765.1 uncultured Lachnospiraceae bacterium
ATCAGGTTCACTTTCCCGATCCTTCCGGAAAGCACCCACTCCCGGACTTTTCTGGTCTTGGGCGTAAAAAGAGACCAGACGCCTTCCATCAGAAAGGTCGTTTGCTCCTCTGCATAGCGGAACATTTCTCTGGCATGCGCCGCACTGTCCGTGAGCGCCTTTTCGCAGAGCACCGGAATCCGGTGCTTCAGCGCAAGCATGGTATTCTCGTAATGGAAGTTCATGGTGGTGGCAATGTACACCGCATCGAGCTGTTCCTTCTGAAGCATTTCCTCATAGGATCCGTACGCCGCGGGAATTCCCTCTTCCGCCGCAAATGCCGCCGCCCGATCGAGCGACTTCGACGAAACTGCCGCAACACATACGCCGGGGAGTCTTTCTGCTGATTTTACAAACTTGTGGGCGATCTTCGCCGCCCCGATAATGCCAAAACGAAACATGGACTTTCGATCTCTTTCTATACATAGTATTCTTCATCCGTATCCAGGCAGATTGCCGCGAGCCTTCCGTCCGGGAAGCAGGCGCCGCAGTCTATCGCGATGTGATTGTTGCTGCGGTAAATATAGTACGGCCTGGGGTTCTCCCTGATATGGGCGGTCGGCGTGTGCCCGGTCACGACATATTTGTCCGGGTAATAGGCCCTGCTGTAGTCCGGCCGTTCCCAGACAAGTTCATCCACCGTATAGTCGTCCAGCGGCTTCTCCGGGGAAAAGTTTCCGAGGCCCGCATGGACGAGGAGATAGTCTCTTCCGGACACGCTTAATTCTTCGTAGAGAAGGGCATCCTGAAGGTATTCGACGACTTCCTCCTGCATTTCCGGATCGAGGGCGTCAAATTCGTCCAGCGTCGTCTGTGAGCCGTTCATCTGCCAGTTCATAAGCCGGGCCACAAATTCGTCATCAATCTCTGCGACAGACGCCTCGGTGATTTCCTTTCGAAGCGTATCGAGGCAGGAAAGCGCCATGAGTTCATGATTTCCGGCAATCAGAAACGCATTCGGCATCTCCATCAGCTTCAGAACCACCTTGATCGGGTGCGGTCCCCGGTCGAGGACGTCGCCCAGGATGTAGAGGGTGTCCTCGTCCTGCAGACGGATCCCGTCGAGCAGTTCGATGAATTTATCATATTCTCCGTGAATATCTGCGATTACATAAGTAGCGATAGCGTTCTCCTCCTTGTCTGGGACTGGAATCGGATGCAACGGCCGGAAGCTTATCTGCACTTATGCCCCGAAACCGCTTCAAAATGGTACTTCACAATGCCGAGATCGATCTTGCTGTAGGGGCCCATTTTGGCCCTGATCAGCGGCTCTCCGTCCTGCAGTGTGATGAAAAACCGCTGCTGGTTGATCGCAGTCGGCGCCATCATGGCGGCCTTCAGCCCGTTTTTGAACCAGACCGGCATGTCCTCTTCCTTTACATCGCTGAGTTTTGACGAAGGCTTAGATTTATGCTTCACGCCCTCTGTTTCGCCGTAGCCGATGGAAATGACGCATAAAATCTTCTCTCCTGCCGCGCGGTCCGCCTTGCATTTTCCTTTGCCGTAGGAGCCGGCGACCCAGCAGGTATTCAGGCCCAGCTGCTGGGCAAGAAGCACCAGCCGCTCTCCGTAATAGCCGCATTTTTCTTCCGCATCCGGCAGATCCTTCTTCCCGACGATCGCAATGTAGTTGTCGGCATTTTTGAATTTTCCGTAATGCGCCATCAGTGTATTGAAGCACTCCGGATCGTCCAGAATCAGCTGGATCCTGAGTCCGCTCTCTTCATTGCACTTTGCGATTTCCTCATTCAGCTTCTCAGAAAGCTCCGGCGCGATCGCCAGATCCTTATACTGCCGGACACTGTGCCGGGCCTTGATTGCTTCCCTGATATCCATAGCTTTACTTACCCCTTTTTCATGATCCGATGACTGTGGTTTTTCGTAGTGACGGTTCCCCGATCAGAAATGTCTCCGCCAGTACTTCCGCATGTATTCCACGGTTCTGTGCAGCACCGCACCGTGGTAGATTTCCTGAAGATGTCCCGCAAAATCGAGGCCGTATCGTTCCTTCAGCTTCCCGAGTCCATCAGCCACGGCAGCTCTCTGTGCTGCTTCTTTATTCTCCAGAATGTCTTCAAAGCTCAGCTGTCTCCAGCCTTCTTCCGACAGGTTGTAAATGCTGACGCCGCATAGGAAGAAAAGCCCTGTTCATTCAGGAAAGAGATCAGATCTCCTCCGCGCATTCCCCAGTACGGCATCCGTTTATAAGTCTCATCATAGCTGCCCCAGCCGGACAGGCCGTGCACAAAGACGTACACAAGCTTTTTCTCCATTGGTCCTTCTCCGTATTTGATGTCATTCAGTGCATCCGTCAGGTTTCATATACAGCCGGCAGATATTTCTGCCGCTCCTCTTCGATAAAATTCTGGATCCAGGCATTGTCCACGATATCCTTCAGCGCGTCGGCCATTACGGATTCGTCGGCAAAGGTATCAAACTCAAACTGCTTTCTTTCCAGCATCTTCACCATCGCTTCGTCCACCGTATCCTCTGAAAGCAGATGGAACACCAGGACGTTCCGGACCTGCCCCATGCGGTAAATACGTGAAATGGCCTGGTTCGTCAGCGAAGGCTTGATCTGCGGCTCGCAGAATACGGCAATGCTCGCAGCCTGTATATTCAGCCCGGTCCCGCCGGCCTGCACCTGACACACGAGAATGCTGCCATCCGGCGCTTCCGTAAATCGGTCGATCAGCCGCTGCCTTTCGGGGATCTCCGTATCGCCGCTGATAATGCCGATCACTCTGCCGCGAAGGAGCGCCGCTGCCTTCGACGCCGTCTCCCGGAAGAAGGAATAGATCACCATTTTCCTGCCTTCCGAAAGCGCTTCCTCCGCAATTTCCAGAAGCCGCTGCGCCTTTGACGAGGACCTCAGATCATCCTGAAGGAAGGAAACTCTGCGCATCCCCGCAAAGTTCTTCGCTTTCACCATTTCGGCATAGGCAAGCCGATCCTCCGGGGTCATTCGGCACCACTCCTGCTCATTCTGGACCGGCGGCAGCTCCTTCAGCACCTCAATGCGCGTCCGCCGAAGATAAAACGGCGCGATCATTTCCCTGAATTCCGGCACCTGACTCATATAGGCCGATCTTCGAAGCTCCTCCGTCATATCCGGCCGGATAAAATCAATCAGGGAGCACATTTCCTCGACCCGGTTTTCCAGGGGCGTTCCCGTCATCATCAGGATATGCTCCGCTTCATTCTCGAGGCGCCGGATCAGCCGTGTCCGGTTCGCGTCCGGGTTCTTGATATAATGCGCTTCGTCGATTACAAGCATGCGAAGCGGCATCTTCTCGTCAATACCGGAAATGATCCGTCCCATGCTTTCGTAATTCGTCACTGCCGCGCCGCCTTCCTCCGTCCAGCGCTGAAAATCATGTTCTATCCCGCTCCCGTGCAGAAGGCTTACCGGAATCGTACTGAACTTCCGGATTTCCCGGCACCAATTGATCAGGACGGAGGCGGGACAGACGATCAGGAACCTGCTGTCCGGAAAGCGCGTGTACAGATCGCACATCGCGGCGATCGCCTGAACGGTTTTCCCAAGGCCCATCTCGTCGCCGAGGAGAACCTTTTTCTGTTTGAGAATGTATTTGGCGCCAAAAGTCTGATAGGAACGAAGCGTCCCCCGAAATTCCATGAGTTGAAGCGGCTCGGCGTCGATTTCAGCCGCAAGTCTTGCCGGAATACTGCTGTAGATCAGACTTTCCGTAACGCCGCTTCCGCCGACGGATTCGATCAGCGCATAGTATTCCGCGCCGTTTCTCCGGAAATCTTCAAGCGCCTGTACCGCGCTCACGGATACCGCCGCATTCCTGCTGTCAAGAAGCGCGCGGACCCTGTCTGAACTGGGACTTTCAAGCCACGCCAGGATCTCTGCGACCGCCTCTTCGGTGCGGTCCTTCTTCTCCCTTCCCGAGAAAATCCACGAAAAGGCGTTTCGGATCGAGGCGCGCGCCGTCACGTCCTCTGTAAATGTCTGCAGCTCTTTTTGTAAAGGCTGCAGATCCTTTCTCACGATGCTGCACCAGCGGTAGCGGGCGATCGAGAGAAGAAGCTTTTCCTCCTCGACCCCCGGATTCCGGTCCGGAAGGCGGATCGATTTATGCTTAGAAAGATTGCTCAGAAATGCAGAAATGATGTTTCGTATCGAGGCGAGCTGCCCTTCTCCGATTCCGCCGAGCATTGTCAGCTCCCGGTCGCTCGCGCGCGCAATCGCGCCAAGATCCCGGAAGCCCGCTTCCTGCAGCACGGACACACGGATTCCTGCCTTGGACTTTTTGAGTTCCTCCACAGAAATATCCGAAAGCGCAGCCTTTGCTTCTTTCAGCCGGAGCGCTTCGCAGCAGCTTCTGATTTCGTCCGCCTGCGCCGCCTCTTCCCGCATCACTTCAGCCGCTGCCCGGTTCACTTCTTCAAGCACCGGAACGAGCTGCTTCGCAAGTTTATAGATTTTCTGATTATTCAGTGTCGTCTGATTCATGAATTACCGAAATGTCTCAAAGGACTGATTAACTCTTCTACCGTAAAACCGCCGCTCAGCATTTCAGCCTGCGAAGATCCGGACCACCGCCAGCATCGCCAGCATCTTGAAGAAAAATGTCGTCATCTTCTTATCTCCTATTGTTGTAAATGCTGAAGCACAACCATGTTTTCTGATCTTAGTATATGTCATGAGGCACAAAAAATCAACAAGCGCGCGGCTGAATTATTGCATCCTTAAAGCGTAAAAAAGACGCCCCGTTCCAACGAACAGGACGTCTTGGAGATCTCAGCTGAAAAAATACCACCTGCTCAGCAGAAAGCCCGGAATTACAACGATCAGGAAGAATGCCCAGCTTACGAGCATGAATGTTTTCGTGAATTCTTTGCCCTTTCCCGGGTACTCCCTGACATAAATCCGGTAGTTGATGACCGACGCGAGTGACCCGATCAGGGAACACAGTCCGGCAGTATCGGCGCCATAAATCAGCCCGGCGAAGTTCTCTGTAAATGGATAGAGCACAATACTGGCCGGAACATTTGAAATCAGCTGGCTCAGTCCGATCGCCCACCAGTATTCTCGGTCTGCTACATTTTTCTCGAGAAAACCTGCGATGACCGAATTCCGCGCAATGGATGAAGAAAAGACAAAGAAGCAGAGGAATGTCAGGATCAGCACATAGTCTACTTTCAGGAACAGCTTCCGATCAAAGACAGCGATGCCAACCAGCACCACCAGAAGCGCCGCCGGCCACCAGGCCGTGCGGGAAACGATGACCACAAGCACCAGCACAAAAAGCCCAAGGTACATCCACGACCGGAATCCTCTGTTTGATGCGGAAAGCTCCTCTTTTTCGCTTCTGAAGGGTTCCTTTACATTCTTTCTGTACAGGAAAAAGATAAAGACGATAAGAAGCGCCGCCGACATCACACACAGAGGAAGCATATGCAGCATGAACTTCCATACGCTGATACTGCTCTGCCCATACAGGAACAGATTCTGCGGGCTGCCAAAAGGCGTCAGCAGGGACCCGCGGATCGCGGCGATATTTTCCATGGAAATTACAGGAAGAATGTATTTTTCCTTTCCGCCGTTTCGAAACAGCAGGATCGTCAGCGGTACAAAGATCAGCAGAGACACGTCATTTGTGACGAACATCGAGGAAAAGAAGACGCCGAACACCAGAAACAGACTGACCCCCGCCATGGATTTCAGTCTGCCTGCCAGGCTGACCACCGGCATTAATACATTCTCCTGCTTGAAGCCTTCAAGTACGCAGAGCATCATCAGCAGAATCCCGAGTGTCCTCCAGTCAATCGCTGTTAACAGCGCTGAAGACGGCGGCGTGATAATCAGTCCTGCCACCGCTGCCAGAAGCGACAGCAGCAGCATGGGTTCCTTTTTCAGCCACCGAAAAGCTTTTTTTATCATCCTGTTATCTTTTCCTCCCTTGTCAGCCGGGTATGCAGACGTATTTTTCTGATTTATCGATCCCGACGCCAAATGTTTCGCCATCCTTCGGAAGCAGAAGTCCCATCGGAAGTGTCTCCCCGGCCGCCCCCAGGATCTCATACTTTTCAACCGGCGAAACATGCACGACCGCCGTACGCTTCGCTTTACATATCCTCAGTTTTTTCAGGAGCGTCTCCGCCGGAAAATGCGCACATTCGACGACAAAAAGATCCACCGGCTCCTCATTCAGAAATTCCGGATAATCAATCCGCTCCGGGTTCAGATCGCCTGAAATATAAAGCTTCTGCCCGTCACTTTCCAGCAGGAAACCGTATGCCGGCCGCATCTTCGCTTCCATGTGCGCCGTCGGAAACGCCGTTACCGTTAGTCCACCCCGCTGATAGATCCGGCCCGGCGCAATCAGCTGCCTCCGCACCCGTTCATTCGGATACTCCGAAAGCAGGGACTCGATGCTCTCAGCCAGCCGCTCCTCCGTCATATACACGTCAAGATCCATCTCCTTGTAATACCAGGACGCGAGGTCCATGATTTCCGGCAGTCCGTGAATATGATCCCCGTGCATATGCGTAATGAATATTGCCTTCAGTCGCTTCAGGTCAAAATCCTGCCGGATCAGAAGGTCCATCACCGGCGCTCCGGCGTCTACAAGATATGCGTTCTCGCCGCATTCGATCAGCATGCTCTGACAGTACCGATCCTTCGCCGGTACGCCGTGGCTGGTTCCAAGGAATGTGATTTTCATGATAAAGGCCTCACTTCTAAAAAACCTTCACTTTTCAGTGACTGTTTCAACACATATATCAACGCTGCCCCTATGCGGAAGTCCGCTCAAACTGGGAGCAAATACAAGAACATCATAATACCACAACAGGAGAAATTACACAAGTTTTCTGCTCAATATCCTGGTGGCATTCTCTTTTCATTTATGGTATGATTATTGCAGTCACAATCTTTTACCCGTACGACAGTGCTGATTCAAAAAAAACTGCCGTTTTAAGAAAGAATTATGATGTATAAGGAAGGACCCACGATGAAAAACCTGATTCAAGCATACAGACAGAACCCTGTTTTTACTGATATGAGCTACGGTTACACACGGCTGCGCGACGAGGAGATCACTTTCCCGGACGGAACGCAGCGCCGCGAAAAAACCGGCGCGATCCTGCAGGACAATGGTGATATCCTGTTCAGGATTTATGCGCCGGAGGCTTCAGATGTCCGGGTGGAGATCACGATTGATCCACAGACGCCGGATGTTATCCTCGAAAAAGATGCACAGGGATTTTTCAGCGGGGTGCTGCCCTATCAGGAGCGTCTTGCCGGGCCGAAGACCATCAATTACTATGTGGACGGGGCACTGATGCTGCATCCCGGGACGCCGATCTTCTACTGGAACTTCCGTCCGGCAAATTATATCGAAGTGCCAGATCGGGAGCAGCTATTCCTGCTGTC
>CAMOZF010000088.1 GCA_946630765.1 uncultured Lachnospiraceae bacterium
GATCGCAGAATGCATCGACGCCTTTGGGGCCGACATCCTTGAACTACCCGGGGCCATCAGGCCCGCCGAAGATAAAGTGATCTGCCGGACAATTTCCCAGAATGTCAAAAATGCCGCCGTTGCGATTCCGGTCGGCTTTACGAAGGAATCCGTATCCGAGGCCTGGGAGTGCGTGAAAGAAGCGAAGCACCCGGTGCTTCAGGTGGAGCTGCCGGTTTCGACCGTCCAGATGGAGTACATCTATCACCTGAAATCCGACAAGATGCTGGTGAAGGCAGAGGCTATACTGAAGGAAGCCAAAAAGTACTGCCACGATGTGACATTTACCGCGTTTGACGCCACGAGAGCGGAACGCGAGTTCCTGATTGAAATCTGCAAAAAGGCCTGTGAGACGGGCGTTTCGTCTCTGACACTCTGCGATACGGCAGGAGACGCCGATCCGGAGGAAATCGCCGATATGGTGGCTTCAGTGAAGGCTGCAGTCAGCTGCGGCGTCTTTGTCGAGGTCTCTGACAAGCTGCATCTCGCGGCTGCGAATGCGATCGCTGCCGTTCGTGCCGGCGCTGACGGCGTGAAGTGCAGTGTCTCCGGAAATGATACCCTGAATACAGGCGTGCTTTCCGACCTGATATTTGTAAAGGGAGACGCGCTCGGCGTGGAGTGTGCTCTGAAGTCCACGGAGATTCACCGGGATATCGAGGCGCTTCTCAAGTCCGTCGGCGTTTCAAGGACCTCTTCTCTTTCGGAAAATGCCGGCCCGGATATTTTCCTCGACCGGAACAGTACGCTTTCCGACATTACCGCGGCCTCCGAAAAACTCGGTTATGAGATTTCCGCCGAGGATACCGGAAATGTTTACGATGCAATGATGCATGTTCTGGAGCGCAAGGATTCTGTCGGCGCAAGAGAGCTGGAGGCGCTGATTGCCAGCACCGCGCAGCAGGTGCCGTCGACCTTCCATCTGAAGAGCTATGTCTGCACGACCGGCAATCTGACGACGGCCATGGCGCATGTCGTTCTGACGCGCGATGAAGAGGAGCTTTCCGGCGTCGCATCCGGCGACGGCCCCATCGACTCCGCATTTGCGGCAATCGATGAGACGATCGGGCATCATTATGAACTCGACGCTTTCGAAATCCAGGCGGTCACAGAGGGAAAGGAAGCACTTGGCTCCGCACTCGTGCGCCTGAGAAAGGATGGCAAGCTGTATTCCGGAAACGGCCTTTCTGCGGATATCGTCGGCGCTTCCATCCGTGCCTATATCAATGCTGTCAACAAAATCGTATATGAGGAGAACTGACAATGAAACTGGCTTTTTCGACGAGAAATGTTCGGCCTCAATCCTTCCTGGAGTTGTGCAACTATGCCCGGGATTACGGCTTTGACGGCTTTGAAGTAGATGATGTACAGACCGAGCGGCAGCTGCATCAGGACAGCCTGTTCCGCTCCGGAAGCGCCTCGGACGCAAGAAGAAAGCTCAGAAACCGCGGCATTTCCGTGAGTGCTCTGAACTGCGCGGTGCCGCTTGATGGTGATATTACGGAAGAAGAGATCCTGCGGCTTCTGGACATTGCGATTTTCGCCGGTGTGGAAACGATCATCGTGCGTTCCGATGTCTCGGATGATGCGGCGCTTCTTCGCAATAAGCTCGGAAAGGCGCTCCAGAAGGCGGAAGAGAGCGGCATCGAGATCCTTTTCGAGACGAGCGGTCCCTTCTCGGATTCCGAGAAGCTGATCGCGCTCATCAATGATTTCGGTTCCACCGCGATCGGCGCGGCCTGGGACGTCCGGAAAACCTGCTTTACCGCCAAAGAGAGCGTACAGACGACGATCAAGACGCTTGGCGCCTACATCCGCTATGTGCGCCTCGGCGATATGAAGGACGGCAGGAAGGTGCTGCTTGGCGACGGCGAGCTGCCGGTGCAGGACTTCCTGAATGCGCTTCGTGCGCTCAACTATGAAGGCTTTGTCTGCGCTTCCTGGAACGAGGAAATCAACGACCCGGACATCGTGCTGACGCATTTTGCAAGCTTCCTGAAGCGGATCGGAACGAAGGAAACAGCCGAAAAGAAGCTTTACTATAACCGTGCGAAGACCGGGACCTATCCCTGGAAGCAGTACGAGACAGTAGATCTGACCTTCTCCGAGGTGCTGGACGTGATGGCGGAAACCTATCCCGACCAGTACGCCTTCAAATACACAACCCTTGATTATACCAGAACCTACGCCCAGTTCCGGCAGGATGTGGACCGCGTGGCGGCCTCCTTTATCGCACTCGGCGTCAAGCCCGGCTATCACGTGGCGATCTGGGCGACCAATGTGCCGTCCTGGTTCCTCAGCTTCTGGGCGGCGACCAAGATCGGCGCGGTGCTTGTCACCGTCAACACGGCATACAAGGTGCACGAAATTGAGTACCTTCTGCAGCAGTCGGACACGCATACCCTTGTCATGATCGAGTCCTCGAAGGACGCGAACTACCGGGAGATCATCAATGAACTCTGTCCGGAGCTTGAGGGGCATGAGAAAGGAAAGCCGCTGTATTCGAAGAAGCTTCCTTTCCTCAGAAACGTCATTACCGACGGCTTCTCGATGGACGGCGCCCTGACCTGGGACGAGATGCTCCTTCTTGCGGACACAGTGCCGATGGAGGAAGTGAGAAGAAGGGCCTCGCTTGTCCGGCCGGACGACGTCTGCAACATGCAGTACACCTCCGGAACCACGGGATTCCCGAAGGGCGTGATGCTCACGCACCGGAACATTGTAAATGACGGCAAGATCATCGGCGACCGCATGGACCTTTCGACGGCGGACCGCATGATGATTCAGGTGCCGATGTTCCACTGCTTCGGCATGGTGCTCTCGATGACCTCGATGATGACGCACGGCGGAACGCTTTCGCCGATTCCGTACTTCTCGCCGAAGTCTTCTCTGGCCTGCATCACGCAGGAGAAGATTACCTGCTTCAACGGCGTGCCGACGATGTTCATTGCCATGTTCTCGCATCCGGACTTCGCGAAGACCGATTTCTCCTATATGCGCACGGGCATTATGGCAGGCTCGAACTGTCCGCCGGATCTGATGCGCCGGGCGTCCGTCGAGATGAATATGCGCGAAATCATTTCCGTATACGGCCAGACAGAGGCCTCTCCGGGCTGCACGATGGGCGAGGTGAATGAAGACCTGGATCACCGCGTAGAAACCGTTGGATCGGCCTTCCCGGGCGTTGAATGCATGATCATTGACCCGGAGACCGGACTGGAGCTTCCGGACGGCGAAAACGGCGAATTTGTGGCCCGCGGCTTCAATATCATGAAGGGCTATTACAAGATGCCCGAGGCGACCGCCGAAGTCATTGACAAGGACGGCTGGCTGCACTCCGGCGATATCTGCTGCCGCACTGAAGACGGCTATTACAAGGTGACCGGACGGCTGAAGGACATGATCATCCGCGGCGGTGAGAATATCTATCCGCGCGAGATCGAGGAATTCTACCTGACGAATCCGAAGGTCAAGGACGTGCAGGTCATCGGTGTCAAGGACGCACGCTACGGCGAGGAAGCCTGCGCATGGGTTGTGCTTCATGAGAATGAGACGGCGACGGAAGAGGAGATGAAGCAGTTCGGCAATGAGCGGATTGCCCGCCACAAGGTTCCGCGCTACTTCATGTTCGTACCGGATTTCCCGATGAACGCAGCAGGAAAGATCCTGAAGTATAAGATGAAGGAAATGTCCGAAGAACAGCTCGGGCTGAAGTGACAGTGCGAAAGGAACAGGTCCGGCACAGTGTAAGTGAAACCACTGCGCCGGACCTGTCCCGTTGATCAGAGTAGAAAGAGAGAAGCAGATGGATCGTTTTATTCAGTTTGAAAAGCTTGCAAACGTCCGGGATCTCGGCGGCCTCACCGGCGCCGACGGGCGAAAGATCAGAACGGGAAAGCTCTTCCGCGGCGGAAACTTAAACGGCGCAAGCGAAGCGGATATTTCGAAGCTTTCCGCCATGCTGGAACTTGTCGTGGACTTCCGGACGGAGGGGGAGATTGCGGAGAAGCCGGATCCGGAGATTCCGGGCGCGGAAAGCTGGCATCTTCCGATCCTTGGAACGCTCACGGAGGGCGTCACAAGGGAAAAGGAGGCGGACGCGCATGCCTTCATGAAGTTCATGGAGGATCCGGACGCAGCCATTGACTATATGAAAAAGACCTACGAGCACATTCCGAAGAGCGCCTTTGCGTCCGCGCAGCAGAAGAAGCTTCTTCAGAGGCTCTGTGAGCCCCTGGAAAAGGGCGTTCTCTGGCACTGCACGGCCGGCAAGGACCGGACCGGCGGCTTTTCTCTGGTCGTGGAGGAAATCCTCGGTGTTCCGAGAGAGAAGATTGTCGAGGACTACATGCTGACCAATGTCGGGAACCGGGCGACGGTGGACGCGCTGATCGCGTATTTTACCAGAAATCCCGAGGTGAATAAGGAGAAAGCCGTTCCGGCCCTTCACGCCATGTTTGATGCGAACGAGGCGTACCTGCGGGCCTTTTACGCCGAGACCGAGCGGCTGTACGGATCGGTAAACGGATATCTTCGGGAGGCACTCGGCGTGGATGACGGCCTGATCGAAGCGCTCAGGGAGCGATATCTTGAGAAGTGACCCCACAGATATAGAAACGGAGTAATAAGAGATGCAGAAAAATGACCGGATGGCCATGATGGCGGAGCTTCCGGAGCACGAGGTGCTTCTACGGATGAGTCTGCCGATGATGATTTCCTTCTTCATCCAGGCCATGTACAATATCGTTGACTCCATGTTTGTCGCGAGAATATCCGAAAGCGCGCTGACGGCAGTGTCGCTGGCCTTTCCGATGCAGCAGATTGTGACTGCGATCGCGGTCGGATCGGCGACCGGTGTGTCTGCAGTCTGGTCGCGCTACATGGGCCAGGGCGAAAAGGAGAAGGCCGCGCAGGTTATCCGCACGATGACCGGAATGAGTCTTGCGTTTACCGCGCTTTTCATCATTCTCGGCATATTTACCTCCGGCCCGCTGTTCCGGCTGCAGACGGACGTGGCGGAAATCGCCGCGATGGGGACGACCTATCTGACGATCAACTGGGTGCTTTCCTGCGGCTCGATTTTCGGAAAATATTACGAGCGCCTGCTGGTTTCCTCCGGCCGTGCCACGCTGTCGATGACCGCGATGGCCTCCGGCGCTGTATTCAATTTGATCTTTGATCCGCTGCTGATTTTCGGTTACGGGCCGTTCCCGGCGCTTGGAATCGCCGGCGCCGCCTATGCGACGGTCGGCGGTCAGATCTTTGCGGTCTTTGTGGCAGTCGCGCTGAACTGGAAATTCAATGACGCGGTGAAGCATGATATGCTGAAAATCGCCTTCCATCCGTACGAAGCGAAGGAAATCATGCGGGTTGCGCTTCCCTCGATCATTACCATGGGCCTTTCGTCCATGACCAGCTTCTTCATCAACCAGATCCTTCTTGCCTACTCGACGACCGCGACTGCGGTCTACGGCGTCTGGATGAAGCTGCAGAATTTCTGCTACATGCCGACCTTCGGCCTGAATAACGGCATGGTGCCGATCCTGTCCTATAACTACGGAACCGGGCGCATAGACCGCGTGAAAAAGACCATGAAGATCGCAGTTCTCGGGTGCGCGGCGCTGATGAGTCTTCTTCTGATCATTTTTGAAATCATTCCCGGAACAGTCCTCACGATGTTCAGCGCAGGGGAAAAGATGCGCGAAATCGGCCTCTGGTGCCTTCGGGCCTGTGTGATTTCGCTTCCCTTCGGCGCGGTGTCGATGATCATGTCGACGAGCATGCAGGCGCTCGATCACGCACGCTTCTCGCTGGTGATCAATCTTCTTCGGCAGTGCGTGCTTTTAATCGCGGCCTTCGGCCTCCTGTCGCTCCTCACGCACAGTGAAAAGCTGATCTGGTTCGCGGTTCCCCTGACAGAGCTGATTACATTTGCTGTCGCGATGCTTCTGAACCGGAGGTTCAGGGGACATTTGGGGGTGTAGAAAGATATTTCAGAAAGTGTATAAATATCCATGAAACAAAAGGACAATGTGATTCCGGCAAAAAACCAGATCACTGAAGGCGTCATCTGGAAGCAGCTTCTCGTGTTTTTCTTCCCGGTGCTTCTCGGGGCCTTCTTCCAGCAGCTTTACAACACGGTCGATGCCGTGATCATCGGCCGCTTTGTCGGCACGAATGAACTCGCTGCCGTCGGCGGATCGACGGGAACGATCATCAATCTTCTGGTCGGCTTCTTCACGGGACTCGCGTCCGGCGCAACGGTCATCACCGCGCGTTACTATGGCGCGAAGGACGACGAATCCGTCGGGAAGGCGGTTCACACGGGACTTCTGATGGCGATCAGCGGGGGCGCGATCCTGACAGGTTTGGGGCTTCTTGTCGGAAAGCTGGTGCTGACGTGGATGTCCACGCCGGCGGAGGTGCTTCCGCATGCGCTGACCTATTTCAATATTTATTTCCTCGGAATGATTCCGAATCTGTATTACAATATTGCCGCCGGAATTCTGCGGGCGGTCGGGGATTCCAGACGTCCGCTCTATATCCTGATCGCGTCCACGCTTGCAAATGTCGGACTGGACCTTCTGTTTGTTGTCGCGCTTCGGATGTCTGTCACGGGCGTCGCGCTCGCAACGGTGCTCTGCCAGACGCTTTCCGCCGTGCTGACGACACTCTGCCTTCTGAGGACGCGCGACAGCTACCGGCTGTCCTTCCGGAAGCTGCGATTTGATAAGCATATGCTGCGGCAGATCATCTACATCGGACTGCCGGCCGCGATGCAGGGCGTCGCCTACAGCATGGCAAATATCGTGATTCAGAGCAATATCAATATGCTCGGTGCGGTGACGGTTGCCGCCTACACGGCATATTCCAAGATCGACTGCATCTTCTGGATGATCCTGAATGCCTTCGGAATCTCCGTGTCGACCTTCGCGGGTCAGAACTACGGGGCCGGCCGGATGGACCGTGTGAAGAAAAGCCTCTGGACCTGCACCGGCATGGCGATGGGCTCCGCGGTGCTTTTGAGTTCGATTCTGTTCTTTTTCGGGAAGTACATTTACCTCCTGTTTACAACGGATTCGGCTACGATCGAGATCGGCACGCAGATCCTTCGGTTCATGGTTCCTTTTTACATAACCTATGTGCTGATCGAGGTCATGTCCGGTGTGCTGCGCGCCATCGGCTTTGTGGTCGCACCGATGATCATGACGCTTTCCGGCGTCTGCGCGCTGCGGC
>CAMOZF010000089.1 GCA_946630765.1 uncultured Lachnospiraceae bacterium
TTGAAACGCCCGAGCGGGAAGGCGTGCTCTTCCCGATGCTCGAGGTCCGCGCCGGTATCGTCGGATAATAAAAAGTACGGCCCGGAGGGATTCCTCCGGGCCGCATGATAGTTTTACGTCAGATTATTAAGCTCAGTCAAAAAGCGCTGCCGCTTCCTGCAGGGTCTCGATGATCGAGATGTGCTGCGGGCAATGGGCCTCGCACTGGCCGCACTGGATACAGTCGGAGGCTTTTCCGCCGTCCTTCACCGCGCGGTCGTAGCGGTTCTTCGCGTCGTCCTTATTGGCGTAAACCTTCAGGAAGTTCATTGCGGCGAAAACGCCGGGGATATTGATCTCCATCGGGCAGCCGTCCACGCAGTATTTGCAGGCGGTGCAGGGGATTGTCGGAACGGCGTTGATGATTTCAACGGCCTTTCGGATCGTCTCCTGCTCCTCTTCTGTCAGCGGCTCGAAGTTCTCCATATAGCTTGTGTTGTCATTCATCTGCTCTTCATTTGACATGCCGGAAAGCACGGTGATGATGCCCGGCAGGCTTGCGACAAAGCGGATGGCCCAGCTTGCGATCGACATGTCGGGATGAACGGCCTTGAAAAGGTCCTGCACATCCTGGGTCATCGTGGTCAGGGAACCGCCCTTTACGGGCTCCATGACGACGATCGGCTTGTTGTATTTTCTGGCGACTTCGTAGCACTTGCGGCTCTGCACGCCTTCATCTTCCCAGTCCTTGTAATTGATCTGAAGCTGCACGAATTCCGCTTCCGGATGCTTCTTCAGAATGTCCTCCAGCGCCTCCGCCGAATCATGGAACGAGAAGCCGATGTGCTTCGCCTTGCCTGCGGCCTTCCACTCTTTCATGAATTCCCAGGCATTCAGGTCCTCCGCCTTCTTCGCGGAATCCGCATTCAGCGCGTGCAGCAGATAGAAATCGAAATACTCCAGGCCGGCGCGGTCCAGAGACTCCTGCGCGAGCACCGCGAGGTCTTCATTCTTGGAAGCGTTCCATAAAGGAAGCTTGGACGCGCAGACGAAGGAATCCCGCGGATAGCGCTCGACGACGCACTGCTTCAGCGCATCCTCCGACTTTCCGCCGTCATACACGTAAGCGGTGTCAAAATAGGTGAACCCCTTCTTCATGAAGGTGTCGACCATTTTACAGGTCTGTTCGATGTCTTCCTCGTCCCCGATCTTCGGCAGTCTCATCAGGCCGAAGCCGAGTTTCTTGATGTCTTCTCCTAAATACTTTTCTGACATTTCCCTCTCCTTTTAATGCCGCTATGCGGCCGGTGCTGTCTTCGCCCGGCGGCAAGCTGCGATATTATTGGTATTATAACAGACTTCGAAAAAAATGTATAGTTATTTCGGAGAATTCGTGTATAATAGATATGTAACTGCTTCGTTCAGAAACGTACAGAATTCCGAATCATCCGCGGCGAAGCGTATTCAGAGAATCATTTTTGCGGAGAAATAACGATGATAAAATTGCCCATGATATTCAGTGAGCATATGATGCTCCAGCAGGAAAAGCCCGTGCACATTTTCGGAGAGGCGGCGCCCGGGGCGAATGTCCGGGCCGGGCTGTATAACGCGCGGGGAGAAGCAGCGGCGAAGGGAGAGACTGCGGCCGATGCTTCGGGCGCCTTTGATCTTGTGCTTCCGCCGCTGTGTGCGGGACTCGATCTTCGGCTCGTTCTCACGGACGGGACGGACGATCTGACGATCCTCGATGTAGCGGTCGGCGAGCTGTGGCTTGCAGGCGGACAGTCCAACATGGAGTTTCTGATGAATACGGATGCCGAGCTCCCGAAAGAGCGCGAAAGACTTCAGGATCTGACGGCGGAGGAGCGGCGCGCGATCCGCTTTTTCGACTACCCGGAAATCAGCTTCCCCGGCATGGAGGAAATGGTGGACCTTTCCAGCTTTGGAAAATGGCGCTGCCTCAGCGAGGAAGACCTGCCGTTTTTCTCGGCCGTCTGCTACTTCTTCGAGCGGAAGATCGCGGAGAAGCTTCAGGTACCGGTTGGCGTCATCGGCTGCAACTGGGGCGGCACGAAGGCCGTCTGCTGGCTTCCCGAGAAGACCGTCCGGGCTGCCGGCGGAGAAGTCTGGCTCGAAGAGTACGAAGAGGAACTGAAAAAGATCCCGGACCTTGAGCGGCAGATGGCGGCCTATAAGAAAACCCCGATGAATGTGGTCACGGACCCGAAAAACCCCGACCCGTGGATGTCCATCATGATCCCCGGATTCCCGAAGAAGAAGCAGGAGGACGCGCAGAAAATGCAGGCGAATATGCCGGAGGAGGCGACGCTCGCGATGATGACCGGGCCGCTGCATCCCTGGCGTCCCTGCGGCCTGTACGAGACGATGCTTCGGAAGCTGATGCCTTATACGATCCGCGGCTTCCTGTGGTATCAGGGCTGCAGCGACGAGCTTCATACCGAGGTCTACGCGCAGCTTCAGCACGCGCTGATCGAGAAATGGCGCGAGGATTTTGGAGATCCGGAGCTTCCCTTCCTCTTCGTTCAGATCGCGCCCTTCGGCTGGTGGCTCGGAAACGGCTCCGACAACTATCCGGCGCTTCGCGAGGCGCAGGAAAAGGCGGCGGACATGACGGAAAATGCCTGGCTTGCGTCGATGGGAGACGCCGGCATGCGCTGGGACATTCATCCGAAGCACAAAAGAAAACCCGGCGAACGCCTCGCGCTTCTTGCGCTTCGGCATGTCTACGGCGAAGACGTCGCAGCGGATGCGCCGCGCGCGAAGTCCCTGGAATATGACGAAGACACGGCGGTGATCCGTTTTGAAAACGGCGAGGGCTTGGCGCTTACCGATGCGGAAAACGGCGGACTGACGGAGGAAGAGGCGGCTGCCTACAATTTCAGCGACCCCGATGATCCAAAGCCGCTCGCGCCGCAGGAGAACCTGAACGCGCTTATAGAGACCGTGCCTGCGGGCGAGATCCATGCCGAGGTGCGGGACGATACGCTTCGCGTGCAGCTCACCATCGCCGGAAAGCCCGTTCGCCCGGAACATCTGTCCTTTGCCTGGACCGGCTATTATGAAGTGAATGTCAAAAACGCCGCGGGCCTTCCGGTCTTCCCCTTCCGCTTCTGATCCGGAAGAACACTTGAATATGCAAAAGAAACCGGCCGGTGCCTGTAGGGTACCGGCCGGAGTTTTTATAAGAAAATGTTTACTTCAGCGCTTCTCGCAGGACCTTCGTGAGCGCGGTATTTTCCTGCGCGTCGGAGATCGCGGACCATTTTTCCAGGATTTCTTCGTAGGAATCGGTCTCCGGATTCACCTTCTCGGCGTCGAGGCGCACGATTCCCCAGTTGTCGTTCTGGACCATGCATTTGTAGGACCAGAGGGTCCAGCTGATGTTCCGCTTCTGAAGCAGGGAAAGGCCCTCCTCCCAGGCCGCCATGCTGTTGAAAAGCGTGAATTCGCCGAGATACGAGGGGACGTCGTAGCCCGCGCGGCGGATTTTCCGAAGCTTCCGTTTCAGCGCGGCGATCTGCGCGCCTTCCCGATTGTCATAGTCGCTGTACTCATACTGGTGATACTCGTACATCACATTGGTCCAGCCGTAAGTCCTGGGATTCGGAAGGTCCGAAGGATCCCAGACCGCCTCGAAAATGATCAGGTGATTCGGGTCGATCGCGCGGATCCTGCGGTAGGCGGTATCGTAGACCTCATAGAGCATCTCGTGAAGCTCCCGGTCCGTGCGCCCCGAGTCGTAGCGCCAGCTGCAGAAGGGCTCGTTCAGCAGATCATAGCCGGCAACCGCGGGATTTCCGCGGAAATGCGCCGCGATTTTCTCCCAGAGCACATAGAAAAGCTCCTGGTTTTCCGCCGCGGAATCGCCGAAAAAGAATTCCGAACGAGCCAGTTCCCGATATTGACGCCCTGTAGAAGAAGCGGCCTGCCGTCTTGTCCGATCAGTTCCTTCCCGCGCGCCGTAAGAAGGCCGGTGTTTGGAAGATCCGGCGTCTTTTCCTGCGAACAGGACAGAAGGACTGCCGGAAGCAGGATCAGTATGAAGGCTGCAAGAAGCCGCAGAAGGGGCCGGGACTTTTTCATCATTTCTCCGTTTCCAGGATGGTTTATTCTTCAGATATCTTAACACGCGCCAGTTGTGATTTCAACAAAAACAGCACACAGAATATTGTAAAAGCCCCGTTTTCGTGTTATGATGTCTCTGATCAGCGGTTGAAAACGGCAGACGCTGAAAGTCCCCTGATTGGAAAGCGAGAACGATATGAAATCATTGAAAATTGCCCTGCTGCAGCTGATGCCATCGACGAGTCAGGACGAGAACCTGAAAAGGGGTCTCGGTTCGGTAAAGCGCGCAAAAGCGATGGGCGCGGATATTGCGCTGTTCCCCGAAATGTGGAACTGCGGCTACCGGATCCCCGAGGATCCCGAGGCGCTTTCGGCGCTTTCAATCACGGAAGACAGCGATTTTATCGAAGCTTTTCAGAATCTTTCCCGTTTCCTGGGGATCGCGGTCGGCATCACCTTCCTCGAAAAGACGGAAGGCAAGCCGAAAAACAGCATGATCCTTTTTGACCGGGAGGGAAAGAAGGTTTATAAATACGCAAAGGTCCACACCTGCGACTTTTCGGAGGAGTGCCGTCTGCAGGCGGGAGAGGAATTTGTCACGGCGGAGCTTGTGACCGCTTCCGGCCCGGTAAAGGTCGGATCGATGATCTGCTTTGACCGGGAATTCCCGGAAAGCGCGCGGGTGCTGATGAAAATGGGCGCGGAAGTAATCCTGATGCCGAATGCCTGCCCGATGGAGCAGAATCGGATCGCTGCGCTTCGTGCGGACGCCTACCGGAACATGATCGGCATTGCCTGCTGCAATTACCCCTACGGCCAGCCCGACTGCAACGGTCATTCCATCGCCTTTGACGGAATCGCCTGGAGGGACGGCGAGCCCGGCTCGCGGGACATGAAGGTGCTGGAGGCCGGGGAAGCCGACGGAATTTACCTCGCGACCTTCCCGATTGACGAGATGCGCGCCTACCGCGAACAGGAAGTCATGGGCGACAAGTACCGGAAACCCGCCGCGTATGGGGCACTGATGGAGTGACGAACCCTGTCATCCCGTCCACCCGCTTCGCTCGATAAGTTCCGCTGACGAAATCTGAGATTTCGAGCGTCACTTAAGCGAGGGCAGGGAGCCGAGGGATCCCATACGGGCTCGACATGACACGATATAGAGAGGCCAAAAATGTTAGACAAAACAATTATCCGGGAAATCAACGCCGCGATCCGCGCGGCGGGCGACATCATTCTGAATGCGGACCGCAGCACGGAGACGGTCGAATCCAAGGAAGGACACGCGAATTTCGTGACCTCCTATGATAAAGCTGTGCAGGAAATGCTGAAAAAGCGGCTCCTTGAGATCCTTCCGGAGGCAGTATTTGTCGGGGAGGAAGAGGACGTGCACGCGCAGATCAGAGAAGGCTACAGCTTCATCGTCGATCCGATCGACGGAACGACCAATTTCATCCGCGACATGCACTGCAGCACGACTTCGATCGGGCTTCTTCTCGACGCGGAGCCGGTGTATGCGGCGATTTACAATCCCTATCTGGACGAATTATATACAGCAGAGAAAGGCGAAGGCGCATTTCTGAACGGTCAGCCGATCCATGTGTCGGACAAACCGCTTTCCGAGAGCATGATCCTTTTCGGCTCTTCGCCCTACTACCCTGAGCTTTCGAAAAAAGGCTTCGAGCTTTTAATTAATTTATTCAGCAGAGCACTGGATGTACGCCGCTTCGGGAGTGCGGCCTATGATCTTTGCATGGTGGCAGCGGGAAGAGCAGAGCTTTTCTTCGAAATGCAGCTGTCTCCGTGGGATTATGCGGCCGGCAGTCTGATCGTGAGCGAGGCGGGCGGGACCGTGACGCAGATCGACAAGTCGCCGCTGTCCTTCGGACATCCCTGCTCCGTGCTGGCAAGGGGAAGGCAAAATGAAGAAATATGATGTTTTCGGCATTGAGTCGGGATGTCTGGACCTGAATGTCTGCATCAACGAGATGCCGCCGCTCAATCGTGGCACACAGGTCTACGATCTTTCATGGCAGGGCGGCGGAAAGGTCAGCTCCGGCATGATTGCGGCCGCGAGACTCGGCGCGAAATGTACGATGAGCGGCGCTTTAGGGGACGACGAGTACGGACGGATCCAGTACAATGACTTCGTGCGCCACGGCATTAATCTGTCGAATTTCATCCTGCGGGAGGGGAAGACCTCTTCGCTGGATATCGTGGTCGCCGAGAAGAAATCCATGACCCGGACGATGCTTTTCAAGGCCGGAACCGTCGAGCCGATGACGAAGGAAGAGGTGGACTGGAGCCTTCTTCTGGATTCGAAGCTCCTGTTCATCGCCGGATACCGCGACATGCCCTTCGAGGCCGCGCGCTACGCGAAAAGCCACGGCATTGAGGTGCTGATTGACGCAGACGGCTACAGCGAGAGCATTTATGAGATGATCCCGCTCGTGGATTACTTCATCGCTTCCGAATTCTGCTTCGACGGACTTTTCCCGGGCGCGAAGGAAAAAGGTCTTGAGAATCTCGAAGAAGAGTGCCGGAAGATCCGCGAAATGGGCCCGAAGGCCGTGATCTTCACCTTCGGCGAAAATGGCCTGATCGGTCTGGATGATGAAGGCTATTTCACGCTGCCGGCCTTCAAGGTGGACGTGGTCGATACGGTCGGCGCGGGCGATATTTTCCACGGCTCCTTCACGGCCTTTCTCGCGCAGGGCAAATCGGTCCGTGAGTGCGCGCGCTACTCAAGCGCCACTTCCGCGATCAAGTGCTCCAGAATCGGCGGCCGCGCAGGCATTCCGACGATGGATGTGCTGGAAAAATTCCTCGCAACCGGCGAGATCGACTACAGCGAGATCGACGAGCGCGTGGAATTCTACAGAAACGGTAACGAAAACCTCCGCTGAAGGAGGGAATGAAATGCCGGAGCCCCTTGATACGGGCGTTGACGGCAGGACGATATGGAATCAGGAGTGACGATGCTGACAGTCAGGCGCTTTAAAACGGAGGATCTTCTGAAGATCCGCAGTATGAATCCGGGCATGGCCGAGGACCTGATGTCGCACGGGAACCTGTTCCCGGCGTCCGCGGTCGTTGTCGTCGACGAAGCGGAGACCTTTTTCGGCGCCGCCTACATTCTGATGACCCAGAGC
>CAMOZF010000090.1 GCA_946630765.1 uncultured Lachnospiraceae bacterium
CGAGAAGCGCGAGCACCAGTTCATAGAGCTGCGTCGGATGGACGGCGGGCGTGTGAATGACGGCAGACGTCAGGCCGTCTGAATCGACAGGAAAGCGCACGCCCCAGGGAAGATCTGTCTCTTTCCCGGCGCAGCAGCCGCTGAGGAAGCAGCCTATGCGGGCCGTGCAGAACGCGGCGGCGCCGGGGATAGTCACGGCATCCAGCATTTTTAAGGGGCGGATGCGGGCAATCGCCGCCGCGAGGAGCATCACCATCATGGCCCCTGTAATCCCACCGTACATGCTGAAGCCGGTCATTTTCAGGATATACCAGGGCCGCGCTTCGTTGTAGGAATCGGGATTGACAGCGACGTTCCAGAATCTCGCCCCCACAAGAAACGCGGCCGCGATCAAAAACAGCAGTATAAAAATGCCCCAAAGCGGCAGCCCGATGTGCCGCAGGAATAAAAAGCTCATCGCCGCAAAGACGATCGCCGCCAGGACCGCCATCAGTGTATAGGTCTCTATCGGGAAGCCGAAGAAGCTGATTTCCGGAATCATTTGATTTCTACCGGTACATCCGGAATCATATAGGATCCGGCGGCAATCTCCGTGGTCCCGTCGGGTGTGCCGTTTTCTGCCTGTTTGGACTGCCGTATCATTTCCGCTGTTGAAATGGCGTCCTGAGGCTCTAAGTACATCGTACGGAAAATCATTATGTGACGACACCCGTGCGGATCCTCGGCGCCGACGTGTACCTCCCACAGAGCACTTAAAGGATCGACCGCCTCGGGTATCGGAGCGCCGCTGCCTATAACACCCTTATAACCGGCTTCCGTGAACACCGATACCTCGACGACCGGGGCGTAGAGCGGATGATTATGCTTTTTACAGAAACCCAGAAGCTTATTATTGTACTCCTGGTTAAATGCATCAACCCGTTTCTTATACTCGCCGATCTGTGCTGATGTAATGTAACTGCCCCCAAGACTCGCGAGTTTCGCGTTAAATGCATTCACATTCTCCTCAGTCTCTGCTTCCATCTCCTCATTATAAAAGATCGAGACAGCAACTCCCTTGTAAACGCCGTTTTCATCCCCGTTGAGCGGGTGAATATAATACTTCGTTTCCTCCGTAACGGTATAACCCTGGTCATTTCTCTCCAGAACAAATCTCGGATAATAGTATTTCACTTCGTCGATTTCGCACATCAGTTTCCCGCTGAGTTTCGCCTGTAGATTCTGGAAGGTGGCAAGACTCACCTTCAGCTCATCCGCTGTTAATTGACTTCCGAAGTGACTGACGTTCTCCCGGATGTAGTAATTGATTGTTTCGACGTGATCCTTCAATGTAGCTTTTCTTTTCGAGAAATCCCAGGAGTCACAGCTGTCGGGCATCACAACCGAACCGATAAGCCGTATCGCGAGAACAAGCGCACAGGCGGACCGAATCATTAAAGCTTTCATCATCATATCAAAACCTCCATTCTGAAGACAGCTGATCTTCAGTTGTCAGACTCGTCCGGCTCCGCGCTTTCGTTCGGATCGGTTTCGTGCTCAACACTGTAATCAATATACTGGTCCTCCCTGATCAGCACAAAGGAAGCGCCGGTTTCCAGGTTATGCATCTCAATGGCGTTATAAACCCGGTCCCATTTATTTATCAGAACGTAGAACCCGTAAAAATGTCTGGTGACCGTCTCAAAGTCATCCTGCGACTCGCCTTGACAGACAAATGCTTCGTAATCGCAGCTCAATGCCAGCAGATTATCCTCCCGGCAGCGGTTGTCGGAACCCAGAATATCCTCAATCTCGTCTTCCGAAAGACAGGCGTCTCCGATCTTTTTCTGTAAATACTCGACCGCTTTCCTGCCGTCTGTCATCTCATAATGACCGGTCATATAGTAGTCGGAAGTCTCAAGATATCTGATATAATTCCTGAAGGTATGATCCTTCTCATTGAACCGGATGCAGGTTTCGTCTTCCGCCACGACCCAGCCGGAATTCGTCATGAGATCGTCGTATTCGACCGTCACCTTCCGCGTCGGGAAGGCTCTTCCGGTCAGCTGCTCGTATTTGTCCATAAGAGGATCTCTCAGGAATACGAAAATGAGAAGCATCACGGCGAGCATCAGAACGGACATGATGATGCCGGCGATCGCCTTGCCCTTTCCGTCCTGCTTCTTTTTCCCGGCCGAGATCAGGCCGAAGACGGACAGAAGCAGTCCGAAGAGGCTCGTGATTCCGAAGAGAAACATGCCAAGAAGCGACAGGACGAAGCCGGCGGAACACAGGCCGTTTTTCTTTGGTTTGATATTATTCGCTGCATTCGGCGCGGCCGCAGGCGCCGTCTGCCCTTGATAGACAGGCTGCCTCGTCGGCCCCATCATTGGCAGCGGCTTTCCGCAGCTCATGCAGAATCTCGCACCCTCTTTGCATGCAGCGCCGCAATTCATACAAAATGCCATACTTTTCCCTCCCTTCTCCGAACTTCCAGTCTGATCACATTTCCTTCAATTTCCGGATATATGCCGAGAAAGCCTTGTACAGTGCCGGATTTTCCGAGAATACGGTAATAAAGGGTGCCTTCAGCCGCCGGATGGCAACCGCGTGATCCGACATCAGAATCTGTACATTCTGGCGTGTCTCCTTCGAGGGGCTCTTGGGGGCGCCCGCAGAAGTCCCGTCATTCCGGACGGCGGCAGGAATCTTATCCTGTTCTTCTCCGCCGCTTCCGCTCTCCTGCAGCATCAAGAAGCCGTCCTGATCGGTTCTGTAGATCTTCACCAGCGCCTTCGCATCCTGCAGGATCGCATCGAAAGACGCTTTCTCCGCAGCGAGCAGCTCCGGGACGGTATCGTATCGGTAAATCCCCTTCTCATTCTCCGTGCCGGCCACATTCGAGCCATGGATGCAGGCCTGCCCCGGACATAAAAACAGGGTTGTGGAAAAACGTTCCCCTTTCTTCCGGGGGCTGTAATAGGACTGCACAAGTCCGGTCGCATACAGCGGAAGCCAGTCCCGGATTGCCGCCTTCATCTCGTCAGGGTTTCTGTTCAGATGATGAATAATCACGATTCTGGTCCCCTGAGAGACACAAAGGCCCATGAGGCCGGCCCACTGCTGCCGAAAATCGACATCCAGCTCCATCCAGTCCATATTCTGGTCGGAGTACAGAAACAGCTCTTTCGCCTTCCCGCGGATCGCCGCCAGGAGGAAACGCAGCACCGCCTGCTGAAGACCCGAAAGGCCATAGTAGATTTCTCTTTCATCCGCAGGCAGTTCAGAATCCGCCGCCGAAAAAGACGCGGACACCGGCACAGGCATTTCCGAAAGCGCCCCGACCTCCTCAATCAGGCTCTCGATATAGGCCTCCGGCTCCGTGCGGCTGATGCAGAAAAGCCAGTCGTACAGCTTCTCAAAGGCTTCTTCGGGTTCCACGAGGCTTTCCGGCGGGATTCCGCAGAGCTCCGCAAGCTGCGCGGTTTTTCCCTGATCGGTCAGGCGCTCGAGAAACAGGGCTGTAAGGTCATCCATCAGCTTCGGATTGGCGCCCGGATAGCGCATTCCGTTCCGGAACCGGCTGACATAGGAGGGGTCGATATTCAGGGAACGCCCGAGCCGCACATTGGAAAGTCCGCAAAGCTCCATCAGCGCGCTGAGCCGCTCACCGAATATCCGGGTAATTTCCACATCCTGTCTGCTGGACCGTTCGTCGGCTTCTTCCTCATCCCGAAGGAGCCAGGTCATGAGTTTCGCACGGTTTTCTTTCTCGCCGGCGCTCCTTTCGGCGCCGATCAGCGAAAACAGAACCTCCAGCTTTTTCTTCTCATCTGCAGCCTGCAGCAGTTCCTTCGCAAGCCGCTTCAGGCCGTCGCCGCCCATTTTCGGTACCTTCCGTCCGCTCAGCATCCTGCTGACATAGGATTTGTCAAAATGTGCGGATCGGGCAAATTCCGCCGGTGTCAACTGAAGAAGCTCCAATACATTATTCAAGCGTTCAGAAAACATGATTTGTTCCTCCTTGCCTGCATTATAACATTGCAGACGCTTTCCGGAAAGGTTCTTCCCCTGTTTGTCAATGTCGCTATATGGTCAACCGCCGGAGGCAGCAAAAAGGTCCGCCGTACCGAAGCGATACAGCGGACCTCTTCTTTTACTGAATAACCGGATCAGAAGCGCCAGTACAGTGCCTTCCGGACCGCGGGGATCTTCCCGATCGACAGGAAGACGACCGCCCCGAGAAGCAGCACGGCGAATTCGCCGATCGCGACGTAGAGCGCGTTGATCCAGTAGGGAATGTCAAAGGCGAGATGCAGCGCAAGGCCCACGAGAAGGCCGTTTGCAAGCGCCCCAAGAATGGGCGCCGTGAACAGACCGACCGTCTCTTTTTTGATCAGTTTTCCCGCGTAATAAATGCCGACGACGGCAACTGCGGTCGCCGCGGTTCCGAAGCTCAGATCATAGACGAACATCGGCGACGCGAGATTCGCGAGGAAGCATCCGATGATGAGCCCCGGAATGTAACGTTTGTTGTAAAATGCCAAAAACACCAGGATTTCCGTCATGCGGAACTGGATTTCCCCATAGGCGATCGGTGCGATCGCGATCGTGAGCGACGCATAGAGCGCCGCAACAATTGCGTTGACCGCGATCCAGTAGGTTCGCTGCTTCACAGCGGATTTCCCGCCTCCCTGTTCAGTGTTCTCCATATATACTGCTCCTTTTCATTTTCTGTCATCCCGAGCGCAGCGAGGGATCCCATCCGTCTGTCGATAAAGTCATGGGATGTCCCCACCCGCTTCGCTCGGTATGACACTTTTCTCAGTTATGAATATCCACGACCACATACTCCGAGAAGGTTCCGGTCTTGAAGGGGATTGCCCAGCCGGAGATTCCGGAGGTCACGATGAAGGTCGTATTCCCGCGGACCTCGGAGCCGTAGACGCGGTCATTCGCGCCCATCCAGAGGCCGATCAGGCCGGCCGGGAAGATGTGTCCGCCGTGCGTATGGCCGGAAAGCACGAGATCGGTGCCGGACTCGGCTTCATTCGCGTAGTCATTCGGCTGATGGTCCAGCATCAGTGAGAAAGCGTCATCCGGGAGGTCCTTCGTCAGATTCTGCGCGGTCTCGCGGTTTCGCATCGAACGGTCGCGCCGCCCGATCAGATAGAAGCCGCCCTGCGCAAAGGTTTTCCCGGAAGCGGCCGCAGGAAGCTCCTTTCCCCCGAGAAGTACGCTTTCATCCTCAAGAATCGTCACGCCGTTTGATCTGAGGTTGTCGCGAAGCTCCTGCGAGCTGAAATTTCTGTAGTTGAAATAGCCGTTGTCGTGGTTTCCGTAGACAAAATACACGCCGTAGCGGGTCTCAAGCTTCCCGAGTGCCTCGCAGCAGGCGATCATGTCTTCCTTACTGCTGTCGTCATCCACATAGTCGCCGACGATCACGACAATATCCGGGTTCTCCGCCTGGATTCTGCGGATTTGCTTCTCGATATTTCTGCGGGAAAGCGTGATTCCGAGATGTGAATCCGCAAAGGCCACGACCCGAAGCGATTCGGTACCGTCACCGTGCACGGAGGTCAGCTGCGAGAGGTCCTTTGTCGTTGTCACATCATAGCTTTTCCGATAGACATGCCAGGCATTGAACCAGCCAATCCCCAGGTACAGCACGGCAATTCCGAGCGCGATCAGGCACTGAAGATCCTTCGACTCTCCCTTCGGAAGGAAGAGGAAAACAAGATCCGTCAGGAGAAATCCGAGCATCAGATGAAGCAGCACGACCGCCATCGTCGTCAGATTAAAGGCCAGAAGGAAAACCAGCGCGACAACAGCGACAGCGGCAATCGGAAGGATCCAGCCAAGCGCCGGGTACTTCCCTGAGAGATTTCTGACAAAACTGAATCTGCGCAGCCTCGTCACCAGGTAAAAGGCAATGGCTGCGCAGAGAAAGCCTGCAATGATCATTATTTTGTTCCACATAAGGTCCGTCTCCTGCGTAAAATCATCTCCCGGTTTCCTCAGTCAGAAACCTCAGACGATCATCGCAACATTTTAAGCTTTATTGAATTTTTCCTTCCCCTGTCTGCATCTCGGGCAGCGCCGTCGTCTGGAAGATCCGTAAATGCCACACCGTCATGCTCCGAAGGATCGTAGACATAACCGCAGATCGAGCAAACATACTTTCCGGTCGCTTCCACTTTGCCGGGAAGGACCAGTCTGACGGGAAAATGCTCTTTTTTTCACTGATGTCACACTTACTGAGCCCAGATTTTCAGCCTGTTTTCGCGGAATCCTTTCTTCTGCAAGCTGTAATTCAGACTATATCACAGCTGCCTTTTCAATTCAACAGGGAAGTCGCTTTTTTCTCTTCCTTCTTCATTACATCTTGTGCTTTTTACGGTATTCTCCGGGCGTCATTCCGACCAGCTCCCGGAAGGTGCGCGCGAAGAGCGGAACCCCCTGCCCAAAGGAAAAGCCCGAAGGTCTTTTCGGAATCCGAAAAGCCTCCGGGCTCTTTCTATATTCTGATCAGTCAAGCTCTTTCTGACCCGTGTACAGTTCGTAGTAACGGCCCTTCTGGCTGAGAAGCTCCTCGTGGTCGCCCCGCTCGATGATTTCACCGTGCTCGAGGACCATGATCGCATTCGCGTTTCGGACGGTTGACAGACGGTGCGCGATGACGAAGGTCGTACGGTTCTTCATCAGGCGGTCCATGCCGTGCTCGATATGACGCTCGGTACGGGTATCGACGGAGCTCGTCGCCTCGTCCAGGACGAGGATCGGCGCCTTGCTGATCGCCGCACGCGCGATATTGAGAAGCTGCCGCTGGCCCTGCGAAAGATTCGCGCCGTCACCTTCGATGACGGTCTGGTAGCCGTCGGCAAGACGCATGATGAAGGAGTGCGCGGAAGCGGTCTTCGCGGCTTCGATGACCTCTTCATCCGTCGCATCCAGCCGGCCGTAGCGGATATTTTCCATGATCGTTCCGGTAAAGAGGTGCGTGTCCTGAAGAACCATCGCGATATTGTGACGGAGCACATTTCGCTTGATATTCTTGATGTCCACGTCGTCGATCGTGATCGTGCCTTCCTCGATGTCGTAGAAACGGTTCAGAAGGTTCGTGACCGTCGTCTTTCCGGCGCCGGTGGAGCCGACGAAGGCGATCTTCTGGCCGGGCTTCGCGTAGAGGCTGATATTTTTCAGGACGGTCTTATCCGGCACATAACCGAAG
>CAMOZF010000091.1 GCA_946630765.1 uncultured Lachnospiraceae bacterium
GGGGACGCTGACCTATTCCGCCTCCTTTGCGGAAGAAGACCCGAAGGACGCGAAGGACGGAAAGAATCCGAGCGGGCTGAGTAAGGCGGAGACAACAATCACGGTCATTGTCGCCGTACTGCTTGCGGTCGGCGTATTTGTCGTTCTGCCGACCTTCCTCTCGAATCTTCTCCGCAGATGGATCAGCTCCATGACGCTGATAGCGGTACTGGAAGGCGTGATCCGCCTGCTGATCTTTATCGGCTACGTGAGCGCGATTTCCCTGATGAAGGACATCCGAAGGGTTTATATGTATCACGGCTCGGAGCACAAATGCATCAATTGCATCGAATCCGGCCTGCCGCTGACCGTGGAAAATGTGATGAAAAGCTCCAAGGAGCACAGAAGATGCGGCACCTCGTTCATGCTTTTCGTCATGCTGATCTCGATCATCCTTTTCATCTTTATCAGGATCGAGTTTCTGCCGCTTCGGATGCTTTCAAGACTGCTTCTGATCCCTGTCGTTGCCGGGCTTTCGTATGAGCTTCTCCGCTTCAACGGACGCTTCGACAACAAGCTGACCTGGCTGCTTTCACGGCCCGGCATGTGGATGCAGGCGCTGACGACGAGAGAGCCGGACGAGAAGATGGCGGAAGTCGCGATTCAGGCGGTGGAGGCGGTTTTCGACTGGCGGAAATTCCTGGAGGAAAACTTCTCGTGAGGATCCGTGAGCTTCTGAAAAAAGCGCAGAACACCCTGGAAAATGCCGGTGTTCCGGACCCTGAAAATGACGCGATGGCGCTGCTTCTTCACGTCAAGGGCTGGAATCTTCAGGATTATATCCTCGCATCCGCCGGAGAATCAGGGCTGCTTTCTGAAGAAGAGGAGAAAGAATTCCTCGAACTGATCGAACGACGGGCAAAACGGATTCCGCTGCAGCATCTCACGGGCTACGCGGACTTCTACGGATACCGCTTCCGCGTGAACGAGCACGTGCTGATTCCGCGCTATGATACGGAAATTCTCGTGCATACAGTTCTTCAGGAGAATCCTGTAGCTGCAGAACATAACAATTGTCATGTTCTCGACCTCTGCACAGGCTCCGGCTGTATCGCCGTCACCCTGAAAAAGGAAGGCGGCTATCAGACCGTCGACGCCTCCGACATTGACCCGGAGGCCGTCCGGACGGCTGCGGAAAACGCAGAAAAGCTCGAAGCCTCTGTGAATTTTTACACCGGCGACCTGTTTTCGGCGCTTCCCGCGGCGGAAACGGAAGAGCAGCTTTACGATCTGATCGTTTCAAATCCCCCTTATATCGCCGAGACGGAGCGAAAGGATCTGGAACCGGAGGTTGTTGATCACGACCCCGAAAAGGCCCTTTTTGCGGGTCAGGACGGGCTTTTATTCTATCGTCGCATCATCGCGGAAGCGCCTGCGCATCTGAAAAAGGCCGGAAGGCTGTATCTGGAAATCGGTTATCTTCAGAAGGGTCCAGTCTCGCAGCTTCTTCTTGAGCACGGCTTCCGGGACATCCGGGTGGTGCAGGACCTTTCCGGAAAAGACCGCGTCATCCGCGGCATACGAGGTGATCATGTTTGAAAGACTGGAAGAGCTTCTTCGGCATTTTGAAGAAGTCTCGGAAGAACTGAAAAGTCCGACGGCGGCGTCGGATCCGCGGCGTTTCGGAAAGCTCATGAAGGAGCAGGCGGATCTGCAGCCGATCATCGACGTTTATGAACAATTGAAGACCGCGATCCAAAACGGAAAAGACGCGAAGGAGATGCTTTCTCTTGAGAAGGACGCGGAAATGAAGGAGCTTCTGAAGGAAGAAATCGCCGAGGCGGAAGAGAAGGAAGCTTCGCTCTCCGAGCAGCTGAAAATCCTTCTCCTTCCGAAGGATCCGAATGATGAGCGGAACATTTTCATCGAGGTGCGCGCCGGCGCGGGCGGAGAGGAAGCCGCGCTTTTTGCGGCAGACATTTACCGAATGTACATGCGCTTCGCGGACAGAAACCACTGGAAGACGGAGACGATGGAGCTGAATGAGTCCGGCATCGGCGGCTTTTCGAAGGTCGTGGGCATGATCAGCGGAAAAGGCGCCTACTCGAAGCTCAAATACGAATCCGGCGTTCACCGGGTGCAGCGGATTCCGAAAACCGAGTCCGGCGGACGGATTCACACCTCGACCTGCACGGTTGCGATCATGCCGGAAGCAGAGGACGTCGATGTGAAGATCGATATGAACGATGTGCGCTTCGATGTGTTCCGTTCCTCGGGAAACGGCGGCCAGTCCGTCAATACGACGGATTCGGCGGTCCGGCTCACGCACATTCCGACCGGCATCGTGATTTCCTGCCAGGATGAAAAATCCCAGCTTAAGAACAAGGACAAGGCGCTGAAGGTACTTCGCGCGCGCCTCTATGACATGGAGCTTCAGAAAAAGCAGCAGTCCGAGGCGGCCGAACGCAGATCCCAGATCGGCACCGGTGACAGAAGCGAGAAGATCCGGACCTACAATTTCCCGCAGGGAAGGGTTACGGACCACCGGATCAATCTCAGCCTTTACCGGATTGACAGCATCATGGACGGCGATCTTACGGAGCTTCTGGACAGTCTGATCGCACAGGATCAGGCCCGGAAGCTTTCACAGGAGCGTACAGAATAAATGAGACGGCAGGTTTTTAAGCCTGCCGTCTTTTGAAAGGAGTATTCTCATGAAAGAGATAGGTGTTCAGCGTTTCATTTCTTCTCGCCAGTTCAGAAGTCCACGGGAAAGTGCACTGATCAGACATTCAGCTGTGGGAATGTTGGTCGCAACAGGAATGGAATAAAAATCACACAAACGGATCAGCGCATTATGATCGGCCGGATCATGGAAATTATCCAGTGATACCCGTTCAAAGGTAAAAAGGATATCGATCTCGTCATTCATAATCGCTGTTTCAAGCTGACGGTCGCCGCCAAGGCCGCCGGCCAGCAGTTCCTGAACGTTCAGGCCGGCAGCCCTGCGGATATGCTGGGCTGTAGCCTGTGTGGCAATCAGTCTGTAGTTCTCGAGAATGCTCTTATACGCGATACAAAAATTCTCGAGAAGCATTTTCTTCTCATTGTCTGCATGTAATCCTACTGTAAGCATAGGCAGGAAATCTCCTTTTCTGCTTTCTAGCTCATGCATGGTACTGATAATACATGATTCGATAATTTTTTAACATTTTAGCACGGAAAATCCATTTGCACAATATCTAAAATTTTCACAAAATTCTCTTAAGTTTATAGACAAATCGTCTAAACGAGTTCCTCCCAAAGGGCATACTTCTGATCTAGTATGACAGACAAGTTCTCCCTGTCCTTGCTGAGATTGGTCAATTTGACACTGTCCGTCGCATTTTCCGGGAGCGCAAACTGTTCGTCGATCAGCCGGATGCGTTCCTCCAGATCCGAAATCTCGTCCTCAAGCTTCCGAAGATCGTTTTCGGCCTTCCGCTTCCTGGCTTCCTCGGCCTTTTTCTGCTGCCAGAGAAGTCTGCTGTCGGTCAGCTCGTCGCCTTTACTGCGATCGTTCTCCTGATCGTGAAGCGCGTGCATCTCGTCCCGTTTTTCCAGATAGTAGTCGTAATTTCCGAGATAGGAGATGAAATGCCCGTGATAAAGCTCCAGAATCCTCGTCGCGGTCGCGTTGATAAAGTAGCGGTCATGAGAGACGTAGAGAAGCGTCCCTTCATAGGAAACCAGCGCATTTTCAAGGATTTCCTTACTGGTCATGTCCAGATGGTTTGTCGGCTCGTCGAGAATCAGGAAATTCACGTCGGAAAGCATGATTTTCGCAAGAGACAGCCGTCCCTGTTCACCGCCGGAAAGATCGCCGACCAGCTTGTAGACGTCCTCGCCGGTAAACAGGAACGCGGCGAGCATGTTCCGGATCGCGGTGTTGTTCAGGAGCGGATACTCATCCGAAATTTCGTTGAACAGGCTCTTTTCCGGCGAAAGCGTCTGGTGCTCCTGATCGAAATATCCGATGTAGACCTTCGAGCCGGCTTCGATTTCCCCGCTGTCCAGGGACTCCGTGCCCATGATCATCTTGAGAAGCGTCGATTTTCCGGTACCGTTGTCGCCGATAATCGCGACGCGTTCGCCTCGGCGGATCTCAATGTTCGCATTTTCGAAAAGCACACGCTCGCCGAAGGCCTTTTTCAGGTTGCGGATCGAGAGGACGTCGTTGCCGGAGAGGACATTCGGCACGAGCCGAAGCCGCATCTCGTTATCTTCCTCAATCGGCTTTTCCAGACGCTCCACCTTGGAGAGCAGCTTTTCGCGGCTCTTGGCCTTGACGTAATATTCCTCGGTATTGTAGCGGCGGAAGCGCTCGATGATTTCCTCCTGACGGCGGATTTCACGCTGCTGCTTCTCGTACTCGCGGAGCTTCGTTTCCCAGACAGCCTTTTTCTTCACCGTGAAGTCCGAATAGCTACCGTTGTAGGAGTAGCAGGTGCCGCGGTCGAGATCAATGACCTTGGAAACCAGCTTGTCCAGAAAATACCGGTCATGCGAGATGATAAACACCGCCCCCGGATACCCGGAAAGGTAGTTTTCAAGCCAGCTGATGGCGTTGATGTCCAGGTGGTTCGTCGGCTCATCCAGAAGCAGAAGATCAGGCTTCAGAAGAAGCAGTTTTCCAAGCGCGACGCGCGTTTTCTCGCCGCCGGAGAGGGCATTCACAGGAAGAGAGAACTCTTTTTCCGTAAAGCCGAGGCCCTTCAGGACGCCCGTGACCTCGCTTTTTAAAGCGTAGCCGTTTTCCTGATCAAACTGTTCCTGAATAGTGCTGTGCTTCCGAATGATTTCATTGAGCTGATCCGGCGCCGCATGCTCCATCTCGTGCTCCAGCGCCCGCATCCGCGTTTCCATCTCGAGAAGGTCCTTCCGGATACTCATGACTTCGTCGAAAATATTCTGTTCGGACTGAAGATCGGTGTGCTGGGAAAGATAGCCGAGGCTGCGGTCCTTCGGGAAAATGATCTCCCCGCTGTCCGCCTGCATATTGCCGGTGATAATCCGAAAAAGCGTCGTCTTTCCGGCGCCGTTATTGCCGACAAGCGCCGCGCGCTGCCGGTCTTCTATATGGAATGTCGCGTCCTTGATCACCGTGTCTAAAAGAAACGCTTTTGTGATATGACTCAGAGCAAGTATCATTTGTTCAGACCTCCGCACAACATTCTACCCGATAATCCGGTAAATCGCAAGCTGTTTATTGCTTCAGGGGCTGCGAAAACTGACGGGATCCCTCGACTCCCTGCGGCCTCTGGGGATGACGGATGGCTGGTGGCAGAAAATGTTCCGGAATGCAGCCGAAGTTTGGGCAATTGGCACAATTGACAGGAGACGAAGAATAGTGTAAAATTTTGAAAAGTGAATTTTTAAACCGGTACGGGATACCGGAAAAAGGAACGAAAAAAGGAGAGAATGTATGGCGAAGAAGCAGATGCTGCATACACTGACCGGACCGTGCTTTTCGGATTTTCATCCGGAAATTAACGGTGTTTCCGATATTCTCCCCGACAACGGATCAGATTATTTTATATTTCCCGGCTTTACTGATGTGCACGTGCACATGAGGGAGCCGGGATTTTCTTATAAAGAAACGATCCGGACGGGGACAATGGCCGCGGCCCGCGGCGGCTACACCAGGGTTCTTGCCATGCCGAACCTGAACCCGGTGCCCGACTCTGTGGAAAACCTGAAAATCCAGCTGGACATCATCGACCGGGACGCGGTGATTGAGGTGCTGCCTTACGGATCGATCACCGTCGGCGAGAAGGGACAGGCGCTTTCCGACATGGCGGGCATGGCCGCAGACTGCATCGCATTTTCTGACGACGGAAGAGGCGTGCAGGACGAAGAAATGATGCGCGCCGCCATGATCAAGGCGAAGTCCCTCAATAAAATGATTGTCGCACACTGTGAAGTGGATGATCTTCTTCACGGCGGCTATATTCACGACGGCAGCTACGCAAAAGCGCACGGACACCGCGGCATCTCCTCGGAGAGTGAGTGGAAGGAAATCGAACGCGACGTGCGGCTTTCCGAAGAAACCGGCTGTGCCTTTCATGTCTGCCACATTTCCACAAAGGAAAGCGTTGAAATCATCCGGCAGGCGAAGGCAAAGGGCCTGAATGTGAGCTGCGAGACCGGTCCGCACTACCTCGTGATGGACGAAAACGACCTTCAGGAGGACGGATGGTTCAAAATGAATCCGCCGCTTCGGAGCAGGGAGGACCGGGAAGCGCTGATCCGGGGCATTCAGGACGGCACCATCGACTGCATCGCGACCGACCACGCGCCGCACAGTGCAGAGGAAAAAGCAAGAGGACTGGAAAAGAGCGCCTTCGGAATCGTCGGTCTTGAGACCGCGTTCCCGCTTCTGTATACAAAACTGGTAAAAGAAAATATCATCAGCCTCGAGAAGCTTGTTGCGCTTCTCACGGTGCGCCCGGAAGCGCGCTTCGGGCTTCCGAGGACCCGGGACTTCACGGTCTGGCAGCTGGACCGGAAGTTCACTGTCGACCCGTCGGAGTTTCTTTCGATGGGAAAGGCACAGCCCTTCACGGGAATGGAGCTTTTTGGATGCTGTATGCTGACCGTCCATAACGGACAGATTGCATACCGCGGATTCTGATAAAGAGGAGGAGAAAAACATGGCAAAAAGAACAGACATCAAAAGAGTACTGATCATCGGCTCGGGACCGATCGTCATCGGCCAGGCGGCAGAATTCGACTACGCAGGCACGCAGGCCTGTCTCGCGCTGAAAGAGGAAGGCTACGAGGTGATTCTCTGTAACTCCAATCCGGCGACCATCATGACCGACACCCAGATTGCCGACAAGGTCTACATGGAGCCGCTGACGCTGGAATATATCGCGAAAATCCTGCGCTATGAGCGTCCGGACGCGATCGTGCCCGGTATCGGCGGACAGACCGGTCTGAACCTCGCGATGCAGCTGGAAAAGAAGGGCGTCCTGAAGGAGTGCGGCGTTGAGCTGTGCGGAACGCCTTACGACAGTATCGAGCGCGCGGAGGACCGTGAGCTTTTCAAGGAAATGTGTGAATCGATCGGCGAACCGGTCATCCCCTCCGAGATCACCTATGACCTGGAATCCGCGAAGGAAGCTGCAAAGCGCATCGGCTATCCCGTGGTGCTTCGTCCTGCCTTCACACTCGGCGGCACCGGCGG
>CAMOZF010000092.1 GCA_946630765.1 uncultured Lachnospiraceae bacterium
TGTTGCGGACGTAGCTTACCTTTGCCGGACAGGGAGAGATAAAACAGATGCCCACCTCCTCGTCACGAAGCTCAGGATGCTCTTTTTTTACCTTTTTCCGGGCGAGATCCGCTGCCACCTCCATCGGCGGAAGCATGTGCAGCACATGGTCCTCCAGGGACGGATACATCAGCGAGATCAGCCGGAGCACTACCGGACAGGCGGAACTGATCAGGGGCTTCGGCACCCCGTCCGCCTTCATGTACTGACGTGTATAGGCAGACACCAGCTCAGCAGCCTTTGCCACCTCATACACTTCATCAAATCCAATTTTCAGAAGCCCGTCCAGAATATAGTCGACATCGTCCATATTGTTGAACTGGCCGTAAAGACTCGGCGCAGGAAGCGCCACCTTGTAACGGAAGCGTTCCATCGACTCCAGCTTGCTGGAAACCGCGCGTTTCGCGTTATGCGGACATTTACGGATACATTCGCCGCAGTCAATGCAGCGGTCCTGGTTGATGACCGCGTGGCCATTCACGATTCGGATTGCTTCTGTCGGACAGTGATGAAGGCAGGTCGTACATCCGGTGCATTTTTTCCGGTCCAGAAGGACCGAATGCTCGTACGAATCCATGGCACCTCCTTACATGATATAGATCCGCATGGTGACTGTCGTACCGACACCGATTTCCGTATCGATCTTCATCTCGTCCGAATATCGTTTCATATTGGGAAGCCCCATGCCGGCGCCGAAGCCCAGAGAATGAATCTGCGCTGTCGCCGTGCTGTAGCCCTCCTGCATCGCAAGGTTGACGTCCGGAATACCGGGCCCCTGATCCTTCAAAATAATATCAATATACTGCTCCGTCACGATGACGTCGGCCGTGCCGCCGTTCGCGTGGATCACCATATTGATCTCCCCCTCATACATGGCTATCGAGAGTTTGCGGATCACCTCCGAGGGAAGTCCGAGCTGTCTGAGGTTCTTTTTTACCGTGACAGACGCGGTTCCTGCGGAAGTAAAATCGGAGCCGTCCACATCAAAGTGGAAAACCAGTGGTTCAGACATGTTCTTTGAGCTTGTCGCCCCGGAGGCCGTTGATATACAGTCTGCCGCAGGCCTCATACATACGGATATCCGTCGCCATGACGACGATTCCGGAGGCTTCCGCGAGCTTCAGAATAGCTTCCGTGGGCTTTTTCGACCTGACAAAAACGATGCATACCATGTCCATCATTTCCGCAGTACGCACGACCTGCGGATTCACAAGGCCCGTAAGAAGCACGGCCTGATCCTTCGCAAAGGCCAGAACATCACTCATCATATCGCAGCCGCATGCCGAATACACATGCCGGCCCAGTTCCTCCTCGCCCGAAAGCACCTCGGCTTCAAGGAGTTCCTTCACATCGCTGATTTTCATTCTCTGCTCCCTTGTCTGTGACCTGTTCCGTCTTATTCTGCGTATTTGCCGAGAATGGACTCGACGTCGTCCTTGGTGATTCTGCCGTAGACTTCGTCATTGATGCTCATAACAGGCGCGAGGCCGCAGGCACCGACGCAGCGGGCAGCTGTGAGGCTGAACTTGCCGTCTGTCGTGCACTCTTCCGGTCCGATGCCCAGAACTTCCTGCAGCTTGTCGAAGATATCGCCGGAGCCCTTGACGTAGCAGGCTGTGCCGAGGCAGACGGAAATGTTGTATTTGCCCTTCGGGGAAAGTGCAAACTGTGCATAGAATGTCGCAACGCCGTAAACCTTTTCAAAGGGTACGCCCATGCCGTCAGCGATCCGCTGCTGAACCTCATACGGAAGATAGCCGTAGATGTCCTGCGCCTTCTGCATGACGACCATGAGGTTGCTCTGGTCATGTTTGTTCTCGTCGATCACTTCCTGCAGCGCTTTTGCCTGCTCGGGCGTATCAGAGAACGGAATCTTGCTGATAGTTTTTTTCATAGTTCCCTCCATATAGTTATATGTCAACCGTCTGAGAATCAGACGTGATACATATTCAGAATGATAAATAGCTTTGATTTAATGTTTAAGCCCAATACGTCACAATAAGCTATATAATATCATATACCAGAAAGCCTTTTTTGAAAAGTCTTTTTTTTATTTTCGTGAAAGATTTATCATGTCTGCGCCCAGAATTTCGGCTTCTTCCGGAAGATGGGTGGTCATGAGGACGAGTTTTTCTTCGGCGAGGGCGGATATCAGCGGATAAATCTGCGTTTTCCGCTCCTCGTCGACCCCCGAAAAGGGCTCGTCCAGAATCAGGACATCATATTCCGCATAAAGCGCCCGCGCAAGGCTCACTCTTCTCGCCTCTCCGCCGGAAAGTTCGGCGGGAAGGTTCTCCATTTCATCGCCGAGGCCAAGCTTTTGAAGGAGCGCCTCGGCATCTTTCTTTTTGGGATCTTCCGCTTCCCGGTCCCGGCGGCTCCGGTCTGCGGAAACCAGAAGGACGTTCTGAAGCGCCGTAAGTCCCGGCACCAGCCGCGGTTCCTGAAATGCACAGGAAAACTTCAGTCCTTCCGTTCCGAGAACCGCGCCGGCATCGGGCTTTTCGAGTCCGAGGATCAGTCTGAAAAGCGTCGTTTTCCCGAATCCCGAAGGGGCCAGGAAGCACACAATGCCCCTTTCCGGGAGTTCCAGGGAAAAGTCTGAAAAAATGATCTTATCGTCAAATACTTTTCGAATATGCTCCAGCCGGATCACAGATTCTCACCGCCCTTTCTCTTCTTCTCTGTCCTGTTCAGGAAGAACAGGAGCAGCTTTTCAAGGATCACGCTCATGATGATGACGGTCAGCGTCCAGGCAAACAGATCCGGCGTTTCCAGATAGATCTTGGATTCGTACAGCATCCGTCCGATCGAATACCCGGGATTACAGAGAACCTCTGCCGCAACCCCGGCCTTCCAGGCCATTCCGAGGGCATTACGGAACGCCGCGATAAAGTAGGGACGGACAGCCGGGAGCTGGATTTCCCTGAGGACTGCTGAACGCTTCAGCCGGAAAACCTGCGCCATTTCAAGAAGGCCCCTGTCGGTCTCCAGGATGCCGGTGCGGATATTTCCGCACATCACCGGGAAAACCATCAGAAAGGCGATCGCGCCCGGAATCAGCTGCTTATTCAGGAAGACGAGCGCCAGAATGATGAAGCTCGCGACCGGGGTTGCCCGGATCACCGAAAGAAGCGGCGATAAAAGGAGGTCCACCGGCGGAAGCTTCGCAGAAAGCACGCCGAAAAGGACGCCAAGTACGATGGCCGCAGAGAAGCCGGCCAGGATCCGCAGAAGCGACAGACCGACGATCCGGTAGAAATCCGCAGTCCGCAGCAGTTCAAAAAGGCGCTTAAAGACGCGAAGGGGTGTCGGTATGAGCACCTCTCTCCCTACAGCAAGGGAGAGAATCCACCATACCGCCACCCAGAACAGCAGTGCGATTATGCCCCGGATCGGACCGGGAATTTTTTTGAATTTCTGCTTCATTACCTTAGTAACGGAACCCGTCCCGTTCCAGTTATTGTAAAGCATCGAAAAATCGGCACCGACCTCACAACGTTCCAGGCGTTCGGCCTGGTGCCGATTCTTTCTCCGATCATCTCACATGGACGGGTCCCTGATTATTACTCAGCCGTATAGTAGAATTCCTCGCCGGGATTCTTACTGAGCCATGTAGTAGAATTCCTCGCCGGGATTCTTGCCGCCGATGGATGCGGGGTTTGCCTCATAAAGAACCGTAAGAAGCGAAGATACAGCGTTCTTCATTTCTTCGCCGGTGATCAGCGTCATCTTTGCATCCGGAATCGCGCGTTTTGCGACCGGTGCCTTCGGGATGATGCCTGCTTCTTCGATCATCACAGAACCCTCGTCGGGGTTGCCGTTTACGAAGTCCACAGAGGCCTTGTACTCCTCAAGGAAGGCAGCAACAGCTTCCGGATTTTCCTCGGCAAAGCTCTTCTGTACAACGATAACGCCCTGAACGAGCTCGGTATCGCTGACCTTGCCCCACTCTTCGGTCATATCCAGCGCGATGCGAACATCCTGGTTGCCGATCAGAACTGCGGTGACATTCGGAACCGGCAGCATGCCAAGCTTTACCTCGCCGGAGGTCATCTGGGTTGCAAGCTCCGCGTGCTCTGCAAGGTATTCAACCTTCAGACCGTTTGCGGGATCAATGCCGTTCTTCTCAAGAATGTAGTTGAGAACATACTCCGGCATCGCGCCCTGGCCGGTGGAATACAGGGTCTGTCCTGCAAGGTCCGAAACGCTCTGAATGGTATCGCCGTTTTCAAGGACATAAAGAACACCCAGCGTATTCACGCCCAGAACAAGGACTTCGCCCTCGGTCTTGTTGAAAAGCACGGACGCAAGATTGACCGGCACAGCCGCGATATCCGCTTCCTTACTGATCATAGCGGCAGTTGCCTGATCGGGCGCTGTCGCAATCGTAAAATTGTAGTTATTGACGGTCTCGCCGGCCTTGCTGTCATGGATCAGCTTCGCCATGCCCATGCCGGTCGGTCCCATCAGGGTGACAATGTTGATGTCGGCACCGGAAAAGGCCGCTTCCGTTGTCGTTTCCTCGGTGGTTTCTTCTTCGGTCGTTGTCTCTTCCGTGGTTGTCTCTTCGGTGGTTTCAGTCTCCTCTTCGGATTCCGTCACAGCCGGTGTTGTGGTGGTCTCTTCTTTCTCCGGAGCCTTATTGCAGGCGGTCATGAAAACCGTGAGCATAAGAACTGCGGAGAGAATCAGTGCAGTTACTTTCTTCATTTTTCTCCTCTTTCTGAAGTGTATATTTGCCGGCTTCCGCGGACACTTTTGCCCGCGTCAGACAGCGCATCTATCATACCATGAAACGCCCGAATATTCAAGCGTCTGCTTGTTATGATTTTAACGAATTCCCGACCCTCCGGCCGCCTTTATTCGGTCATTTAGACGAAGCCGTGCATCTCCTCGTCGAACTGTCGACAGACGTTGTGAGTGCGGCTGCCTGTGTCCATGAAGCGTCCCTTATCCGACAAGTCCGCGGAATCGGAAGTAGAAGGCCAGGGCGGTGCCCATGTAGGGATGGCTGAATTCCGGCGAGCCGAAGCGACTGATGACGTCGTTTTTGGGCATCAGCGTGTAGTTGACGAGTTCGTCGTCATCCAGATGCTGCGTTCCGGTCGGCTCCAGTTCCTCTGCGAGGAAAGCCGTGAAATGGTTGGAGAACAGCGCCGGATTCGAGCTGCAGTGCCCGAGCTTCGTGATCTTCCCGGCTTTGAAGCCGGTCTCCTCCAGTAGCTCACGGTATGCGGTGACAGCCGGGTCCTCCCCTTCATTCATCACGCCGCCCGGAAATTCCCAGGTCATGTTCTGCTCGCCGTGCCGCCACTGGCGCACCATCACAAACTGCTCCTGATATTCGGCAATAACGACGACCCAGTCCGGGGCATTGATCGCCACATAGTCACCCGACAGTCCGGTGCCGGAAACCTCGTGCTGCGAGACGACGTCGAACACCGGCGTGTGCAGGAGCGGCTTCGTCTCCGTAATTGTCCATTTCAACTCATGATCATTCATTGTACTTTTCCTTTCTGATAGCGGAACTCGCCTTCATGTTATGGGGTATCCGCTTCAGTAACGCTTCGAAGTCACTTCAGCGGACACCCCATAACCTGAAGCTCGGGGCTTTCGCCGCGGGGAATGCAAAACTCGCCTGCGAGATGGTGTTCCTTCTACGGAGACGCGGGAAGTCTCCATAGAAGGAACACCATCCCCCTCGGCTCGGGGTTATGGTCCTTCAAAGATGTGTCATCCTGAGCGAATGCCGATCTTCTTCAGGAAGTTTTCGGTGATTCTGCGGTATTCTTCGGGGGCTGTCAGGGCGGACGCCGCGTGTCCGGCGCCGGGGATCAGGTGGAGCTCCGAATAGCCTGCGGTCGCGGCCTTCATGCTCTCGCTGTGCGCGGGCAGGATGAAATCGTCGGCCGCCCCGTGAATGAAAAGGATCGGGACGGTGTTTCCCGGAAGGCTGTCGATGGGGCGCATTTCACGGAAGAAATGGCCGCGGCGAAGCTTCGAGAAAAGGCTCGCCACATAGACGAAAAACACCGGAAGGTGCATGCCCCGGAGGCCGCCCTTGAGGACGCTTGTGATCTCCGAGAAGCCGCAGTCCGCCACGACAAAATCCAGCTTCGGCCGGTATTTCAGGACAGCGACCGAGGTCGCCGCGCCAAGCGATTCGCCCTGAATTCCGAAATAGCGCATCTCCGGATAGCGCTCCCGGCTGTCGGAAAGAAGCACCGAAAGGTCCTTCGATTCGCGGATCGAATAGGTCACATAGGTCTTCTCGTTCAGGCCGTGCGCCCGAAGATCGTAGAGGATCACATTGAAGCCGAGATCCAGGTACATTTTCGTATATTTCAGCGAACCGAAGCGGTTGTCGGTGTAGCCGTGCGAGATCAGCACGTAGTCCGGCGTCTTTTGCGGATTTTTCAGAAACTGCGCATGAAGGACGTAGCCGTCATAGCTTTTCACGGTATAGTCCGTTTTCTCAAGCGTATCGTACCAGGATATATCGTAATGCTCCTCCTGCCACTTCCGCGCCTCGGGAAGGCTCTGCCGCTTCACACCGGTTGAGAACGAGCAGAGATAATTTCCAAGGAGCAGGATGACAAGAAGCAGCAGGCCGACCACACATCCTGCGGCAATCAAAAATATTTTCACAAAACTCTCCTTTTCACACAGATCCGAACATTTGCCGGAGGCTTAAAAATCCGCCGGGAATTCAAGCATTTCGCGAAGCAGCCGGAAATGGTTTCTCGCGCGGTGCAGGTTGTGTTCCCGGTAACGGGTCTTAAAGTAAATGTCCTCCTGCAGATAATCCGTGAGGAAGCGGATGCCGCACTCATAGGTCATCAGGTGTGCGGATCGGAACAGCAGCGCCTTCTCCGCCTCGCTGAGCGCGTCCGCCATTTTGTCAAGATAGCCGGCCTTAAAGGCCTGATAGGCTTCCGGATCGAAATGGACCTTCGAAAGTTCCTGCTCGTCCTCCGCCGCCGTCACCGCGCCCGAACGGATCGCGTCTCCGAAATCATATAGCCTTGATCCGGGCATCACCGTGTCCAGATCGACGACAGAAACCGCTTCATCGGTCTCGTCGTCAAAAAGCACATTGTTGATCTTGGTATCGTTGTCCGTCACGGCGAGCGGAATGCTCCCGTCTGAAA
>CAMOZF010000093.1 GCA_946630765.1 uncultured Lachnospiraceae bacterium
TCGCGCACGCCGATCTGCCGAAGCTCGATGCGCGTGCGGAAAACAGCGGCCAGATCCTTGACCAGCTCGCGGAAATCCACCCGCCCGTCGGCCGTGAAGAAAAAGGTGAGCTTCGTCCGGTCAAAGGCATACTCCGCCCGGATCAGCTTCATCTCAAGCCCGTGCTCGGCAATCTTTTTCCTGCAGATCCTCACCGCGTCGAATTCATTCCGCTTATTGAGCGCGAGCTGATCCTCGTCATCCTCATCCGCCGCGCGGACAATCGCCCGAAGCTCTCCCGGGATTTTCTCTTCTTCTATCTCTGTATTCGGAACCACCACCTGAGCGTATTCGATCCCCTGCGAGGTTTCCACGATCACGGCGTCTCCTCTTTTGAACTCCTGCCCACGCGGGTCAAAATAGTAGCATTTGCACTGATGCCTGAACTTTACGCCTATAATTGTTGTCATCATTCCTCCATTCACATGGCTTTTCTGAGTGCCATCACCAGCACCTCAAAGCTGATATCCGTATTAACATTGGCCGTGAGGCGCGACCTGGTATTTTCCGTCTCCCGAATGGCCGCTCCGATGCCCTCATAACGCATTTTTCCCGCAAGATACGACAGCGCGGATCTCTCGGACTGCAGCACCAGCGGCGCTTTATTTCCGCCCATCTTCATCAGAAGAATGTCCCTGTACCAGAGTTCAAAGCGGTCCAGAATCGACGACGCAAACTGTTTCTTCTTCGCAAGCGCGGCAGCCGTCCCGATTTCCTTCTCGGTTGAAAGAGACGCTACCCCGCGAAACAGGCCGTCCACAAGGCTCAGCGCTTCCGCTTCTTCTTCCTGCCCGGATCCGTCCCTGCGGTCCGAAGCGCCCGATGAGAGCTTCACGCATCTGGACAGGATCGTAGGAAGAAAAGCCTCGCTGTTTCCCGTCAAAAGCAGGATCACCACATACTGCGGCGGCTCCTCGAGCGTCTTCAGAAGCGCGTTCTGCGCCTGCACATTCATTTCTTCCGCATGCGGAACAATATACACCTTTACCGGACTGTCATAGGGGCGGATGTAAACGTCCTCCACCAGCTTTTCTCTGACGTCTGCGACACCGATCAGGTTCGGCTTCTCGCCGTACACTTCAATCGTATCGGCCTCCGATGCGCCGAGCATCTTCGCAAATTCTCCGGCCAGCTTAAGAAGCGCCGCGGAATCCGTATCCTCCAAAAGATACGCCTGCGCAGCCTTTTTGCGCTCAGCGATCCTCTGAAGCTCCTCTTTCAGATTGTCCTTCATTTCCCTCTCTGACACGGATTATCCACTCCCTGATATTCTGAAGCGTCTCCTGAAAATCAACATTCTCAAATCCGTTCCTGCAGCTGCCGTCCGGAAGCAGCAGTCCGGCTTCCCGGAGCTTCTCCTCCGAAAAATCCTGCTCATCCGCAAGAAAGCGCCGGCACATTTCGGCGTATTTCGGATTGTCATGCGTCCGCTCTCTTTTCAGCGCCCTGAAAAGCCGCTCGCCGGTTTCCACATAGATATACAGCGGAATCACGGCTTCCTCTCCGTAATAATCCCTGACCTTCCGGTAGGATTCCACGGTTCCGACCGCGATGTAATCACATGCCGCATCCGCGATCTGCCCGTCGTCCACGAGCATATATTTCCACGGTCCGTGAACCGTCTGATAAACCCGCGCTTCAACGACCTTCCCGGCGCGCTCCAGTTTCTCCGACTCCGCCATCGTGATAAAATGGTACTCCCGGCCTTCCTGTTCGCCGTCCCGGATCGGGCGGGTGGTATACTGGACGATTTCCCTTAGATGAAGCGCCGGATCCGCAAGAAGCGCCTCAAGAAGACTGTCCTTGCCGGTAGAGCTTTTGCCGATCAGGTAAAATATCCTGCTCATCCCGCCGTCTCCTTTCTGCGCTTCCGGTAAAGAAGCCCCAAAAGGACAAGTCCCAGGACCATCAGCGCGATAATGCCCGCGCCGGCCGCGAGAAACACCTTGTCCGGAAGGATATTGATCACCGGATCCGTCGCCGGATCAAAAAGCCAGTAATCATTATTAAAGAGCAGCTTGTGCATCAGAAGAAAGGTTCCGTCCCAGTTGAAGATAAAGCCCGCGCCGACCACGAAAACCACCGCGACCGTCACAAAGATCGTCGCCTTGAGATATCCGTACACCCGGTTCTTCCTGCCGTACAGGAAATGCCCCAGAAGGACCAGCGCCAGGCTTCCGATCGCCGCGTACTGCATGAAGACGAAGATCCGCTTCACCTCCATGAAATGGATCTCTCCGTGCTCGGACATGATAAAGTCCGGAAAGACCAGTTTCCCCGGCCCGAAGAAGCAGTTGTAGTAAATCAGCGCGTCATAGTTCCTTTTGCAGACCTCGAAGCTGATGCCCGTCTCTTCCGGCACCTTCAAAAGCTTCACCATCATATAGTACAGCGGCGTCGTGTAGATGATCAGGCTCACCGATCCGCAGAGAAGCAGCGTGAAGCATGTAATGGTCATGATTGTGTTGAATACCGGATGTTTTCCCTTCGTTTTCACCTTTTTCTCCGTTCGCTGTACTTTTTCCCTGAAAATGGGCGCACTTCGCCCTATTAAGGGCTATAATCCAATTTATTATACTACATTTCTGGCTTAAACACAAGTGGGTATCAAAACGCGAGAAGTGAAGGCCGCTGCTCACAACGTTCCAGGCGTTCGCAGCAGCCTTCACTTCTCCCAACAATACAGGTGTTCGCAGCAGCGCCCCCTTCTCCCAAAAAAAGCCGGCTCATGAGCGAACCGGCTTTTTCAAGTATTCAGTTTACAGATTATTTCAGGATCTTAATGCTGTTGATAAAGGGGATTTCAAGTGCCTTACCGCGGGCAGCCCCTACAAGCGCGATAATTGCATAAACCGCAAAGGGAATGATCAGCACTCTGACAAGCCACGAAAGAATCCGGAATACCAGGCCAAGTGCCGGAATCCAGGTAAACCATCCGAGCACCGAGGCAAGTATCGAGAGCGCCGTCTCACAAATCGCGAGGACCAGGCCCTGATTGGCATGGAATCTTGCAAAGGGAGAGCCCTTTGCGCCGAAGATCGGCACGAGTACAAGCCAGGAAATATAGGCAAAAATACCCATCACTCTGTTTTCGCTGATATCCGAAGGGGAAAATTCAGCCGTTCTGTCCACAGGTGCAAATGCGTTGTTCTTATTATCTGACATGTTGAAACCTCCATTTCATCAAAAACATGTACAATAACATCCGTCCGGAATCACTCTTTATCGGACAGTCACTATTGTACATGTTTTTTTCAGTTTTGTAAAGGACCTGCAATAGAGAATTGCGGGGGAGTTCAGACTGTTTCTCCAGCCGGAATCCACAGCTCCTTTTCCACCCTCATCCGCTCGGGAAACTCGGGACTTCTGCCGAACGCATCCGCCGCTATTACAAGGCGGACACCGCCTTCCTTCACGTCTGCAGAAGAGACCCTGTATTGGGTCTCGAAGCTGTTTCTTACGCGTTCCGAAGGTATTCCCGCAGCATTCCAGCTTTCCATCTCACGAACATCATGTTCCAGCTCTGTCCGTTCGCGATTCTGCCCTTCTCTCAGCAATCGGATAATTACATGCATCAGGTCGATATCGCCCTCATTGCTATACCAGACCTTGACGGATACGGTTTCCCCGGGTGTGAAATATTCCCCGTTCTCCGGTTTACTCAGCAGTGTAAGGCCCGCGTTCAATTCGATCGTTGTGACGCTTTCTGCGCTCCCGGCATAGTACTGCTGTCTCCCGCCTTACCAGATAAACAGCTCGTCTCCTGTCAGTTTCAATATTGCCTCAATATAGTAATAATCTGCATAAACAAAATACTGATTGTGGTCCTCAGAGCCGTAGGCTGCAGAGCAGTGACTCAGAATACCGTCGCGTGAAGGATCATAATCGGCACGGTTCTGATCCAGCGCAAAAAGAAGCTTTTGCGCCGCGGCCCGGTACTTCCCGGCATCGTCCGGCCGGCCTTCGGCTTCCACGGCTTTTCCTAGCTCCAGAAGACCGCAGGCAGAAATCGCCGCGGCCGTGGAGTCCTCATAATCCACTGTCTCCGGCTGATCAAAATCGACCGGAATCAGCCCGCTTTCCGGAATCTGCGAGATGAAATAGGACGCGCATTTTTCTGCGGTCTCAAGGTAACGTTTTTCCTTCGTGTGCAGGTAAGAGAGTGTAAAGCCGTACAGTGCCCAGGCCTGCCCTCTTGTCCAGGAAGAGCCTTCGCGGTATCCCTGTCCCCCAAGCGCCCGAAGAAGTTCGCCGGTTTCCGGATCAAAACACAGGATATGGTTCGCGGAACCGTCTTCGCGAATAAACCGCTGCATCGCCATATCCGCATGCTTCATTGCAATCGTCCGGTATCTGGGATCCTCCTGCATCTCCCCTGCCCAGTAAAGAAGCGGCAGATTCATCATACAGTCGATAATGGCCCAGCCCGCGCGGTTCAGGCCGTTTTCATCATTCCATGCACGGATAAAAGACCCGTTCTGGTTAAATCTTCCGGCCAGATTGTCCGCGGCCAGAATTCCCCGGTTATAGCTTCCGGGGTTTTTCGTCAGCTTATAATCGGCAACCGCCGTCGGAAGCCACCGAAATCCGCTGTCATGATCCATGGATCGCGCGTCCATCAGCGCAGCATCCATCTTGTCTTCCAGTTCTTCAGCTGCTTTTCGGAACGCCTCCTCCCCGCTCAGATGATACATCTGCCAGAGAATTCCGCCCCAGAAACCATTGGTCCACCACCCGATCCGTTCTCCTGACAGATCTTCATATACGCCGTCAATCGCAAGGTACGGAACCGTGTGCGGATTCCTTTCGACAGTTTTCCGCTCTTTCTCTGTGATTTTTTTCAGGGTTTCTGACGCCCAGTTTTTGAGTTCCATTTCTGCTTCCTTTCCTTTACGGGCCGGCCAGAACGGCCGGCCCCAAAGACGCTTATTGTACTTCCTTCAGGAGCTCATAAACCTCCTGGAGCTCCTCTTTCCCCGGATCCCCCGGCGTCCATCCGGCGATCAGCGGACCGCCCTCGTAGCGCGGAATCACATGAATATGCAGATGATGAACGGTCTGGCCAGCAGCTTCGCCGTTATTCTGAACAATGTTAAATCCGTCTGCATGAAGCAGCTTCTTCTGGCGCTTTCCGATCTCCGCCGCCGTAAACATCAGCTTGCCGAGGAGCGCCGGATCCGTGCCGTCATTGACGTCGTCATAGTGCTTTTTAGGAATAATCAGCGTATGTCCTTTGCTGGCCGGTCCGATGTCCAGCGTCGCAATACACGTTTCATCTTCGTGGATTTTCAGGGAAGGGATTTCTCCCGCAACAATTTTGCAGAAAATACAGTTGTCCGCCATGTGCTCATTTCTCCTTTTCGCAATGTTTCCTACAGTTCAGCTCCCCAGTAAAAGCAACCATATTTAAGACGGTACACTTGTGTACCGGACAAACATGAGTTGGTTTTACTGGAGGAGGTCTGGAGGCGAAGCCTCTCTGACCTCCGATATGAGAAATGCGAAGCATTTCGAATGGAGCTGAGCTGTTATCTCTGCTTAATTATAAACGAGACACGACGGGAAAGGCAAGCAGTTTATGCGCCGATGCGGGTTTCTTTTTTCCGAAGAAGGAAGATCAGTACCGCCGAACTGATGGCTGCAATTCCGGAAACGATCAGGGCGGCCCGAAGGACCCGCGGATCCAGAGGATCTCCGGTGACAATGACGGATGTGTTTTTCGGCGGGTTTTTCCCCGGTTTTTCTGGATAGGATACCGTCTGGTCCTGATCGTGAATATCGTGATGGCCGCAGACAATGACGCCCTTATGCCACAGATCTTCAAATACCACCGCGGACTTTCCCGACGGATCCAGATCAGCTCTGAAGGTCAGCTCCAGCGTCATCTCCCGCTCTGCCGCTTCAAATTCCTCAGACTGCGCGCTGATCTCCTTTCCGTACTGATCGAGAAGCGGCTGCCCGGTAGCCTTGTCCATCAGCTTTCCGGTCACTTTGTAGATCTTCCCGACGGTAAGATTCGTCAGCCTTACCTGATCGATGATCTCAAGCGCGTCCGTGCTTTCTGCGGCGCCGTGATGATCCTTTGTCCGCGCATCCTTCGCTTCGGTCCGGACATCCGGGAAATCCACCCGCTGGTTCTCGTCCTCGAGGTCCTCATGTGCGTATACCTTGATTTTATTGAACCAGAAGTCTTCGAATACGACAACGGATGCGCCGCGAAGAAGCTCGGAATTCACTTTGTAGACAAGATCGATTGAGCCGTTCTTCTTCTGAGCCGTGAAGGTCCTCGCGGCTGTAATCACGTCGCCCTTCTCGTTAAGGACCAGCTCTCCGGCCTTATGCGTCTTTCCGTCCTTATCCGTGAAGTCCCCTTTGTAGTGAAGGTCGCCGCTGATCGTGTATTCTTCCCCGATGTGGAGGTTCCGGTAGGTTACGGTGTCGATGATGGTTTCCAGATCACCGATGGTTCCGACTTCATCACCGGACTTTCCGTCATTCGCGTTTGTCTCGCCTTCAGGATAATCAACGGTCTGATCTTCATCGTCGATATCTTCGTGGTTTGCGACTTCCTTCTCTTCTCCTTTCTCAGCATCGACAAAGAACAGCTTCTCGAAGACGACAAGACTCCTGCCCTGAAGGGCGGAGGCGTCAAACTCGAAGCGGAGTTCAAGCGTCTGTTCCTTCGCTTCTGCCTTGAAGACTTCGGACACAGCGGTGACTTCTTTACCATCGACCAGAAGCGCTGCCTTTGTTTCCTTGTCCATCAGCTTTCCGCGAACCCTGTAGCTGTCGCCGACGGTCAGGTTCCGAAGCTTAACGGTATCAATGATCACACCGTCTTCACGGGTCAGTCCGGTATGGCCGTCCGTTCCTTCGTCGATCGCTGTCGTTTCAACGCCGGGCCAGTTCGGAGTCTGCCGTTCCGCTTCGTAGTCATGGTGCGAAGCAATGTTCATACCCTTATGCCATGCATCCTCAAATACCACACCGGAAATGCCCTGCAGCTTCGAGGAATCTACGTCATAGACGAGCTCAATCACCATGGTCTCATCGGTCGCATTGACTTCTACCGGTTCATGTGTCGCGATCAGATCGCCCTTTTTATGGGTAACTCCGTCAGCGTCTTCGCAGTCCTCAAGATATACAAGAT
>CAMOZF010000094.1 GCA_946630765.1 uncultured Lachnospiraceae bacterium
ACATGGGCTTCCGCTCGAACCCGGAGGAGCGCTTCAGCGTCGGAAGAGGCAGGATTATGCTTCCTGTGGGCGAGGGCAATATGAATAACGACGCGATCATTGAAGCGGCCCTGGAGAACGGGACGAAGTACGCGCTCGTGGAGCAGGACGACTGTAACGGCGAGGATCCCTTTGACTGCCTGAGAAGAAGCTACGAGTTCCTGACCGCTAAAGGCCTCGAAGCCTGAAAAAGAGACGAAAAAGCACGATCTGAAACCTAAAAAAGCGCCTCTTGCATCAACAGGCAGGCTGTGCTATTCTTAAAGTTAACTGTAAAGTACGTAATAAAGCGGAGGTTCTGTATGGAAAAAGTAAGACTTGGCATCATCGGCTACGGAAATATGGGTTCCGGCCATGCGAAAAATATCCTCGAAGGAAAAAGCCCGGAAATCGAGCTTACGGCGATCGCGGATATCAATCCGGACCGGCTGCAGGCCGCGAAGGAGGAAATGCCCGGGACAACCGTCCTTTTTGATGATGCCGAAAAGATGATGGACAGCGGACTTCTGGATGCGGTGCACATCGCAATCCCGCACTATGACCATCCGAAATACGCGATCATGGCGCTGAAGAAGGGCCTTCATGTCATGGTTGAAAAGCCGGCCGGCGTCTACACGAAGCAGGCCAGAGAAATGAACGAAGAGGCCGCAAAGCATCCGGAGCTCGCATTCGGCATGATGTTCAATCAGCGGACCAACTGCGTCTACAGGAAGATGAAGGAACTCGTTTCCAACGGCACCATCGGGGAACTGAAGCGTGTCAACTGGATTATCACCGACTGGTACCGCACGCAGAGCTATTACGATTCCGGCGCCTGGCGGGCCACCTGGTCCGGCGAGGGCGGCGGCGTGCTTCTCAACCAGTGCCCGCACCAGCTGGATCTTTTCCAGTGGATCTGCGGTCTGCCGGTGAAGGTGGACGCGCACCTGCAGTTCGGCAAATGGCATGACATCGAGGTGGAAGACGACGTGACCGCCTACGTGGAATTTGAAAACGGCGCGACAGGCTGCTTCATCACGACAACCGGCGACGCGCCCGGCACGAACCGTTTCGAGGTGACCGGAACGAAGGGCACCCTGATCTGCGAAGACAACAAGCTGATTCTGAAGCAGCTCGAGATCGACGAGCGCGAATGGTGCCGGACCGAGAAGCGCGGATTTGCGGTTCCGCCGTATACGGTAAGCGAGGTGGAAACCGACGGGAAGAACGAGCAGCATCCGGGCGTTCTGAATGCCTTTGCCGCGCATATCCTGCGCGGAGAGCCGCTGATTGCGGAGGGCGCGGAAGGCATCCGCGGACTGACGCTCAGTAACGCAATGCACCTTTCCGCCTTCCTCGGCCATCCGGTGGAGATTCCCTTTGACGAGGATCTTTACTATGAGGAGTTGATGAAACGCGTGGCCGTATCACGCCGGAAGACGAATGTGACCGGCAATGTGGAGCGGCAGTAATCAGAGATTTTACGGATCCGGCTTCCATGCCGGATCCTGATGCTTAATCCGTATGGAGGAAACGCAGCATGCCAGACAGGACCAATCCGACAATCAACATTCCCGCAAGACAGCTTCGACGTGAGCTTCTTCGGCAGCTTCGCCTCGAGGAAGAGGGCAGAAGTATCTCCGGTTATGCGGACTACCTTCAGAAAATGGAGGTGCTTGACAGCATGATGGAGGAAATGAGCCTTCGCGACCGGTGGGGTGTCACGAAGCCCATGGACGCCGAAATGCAGGAGAAGCTGCAGACTGCGATCCTGGAGACCGCGATGGCGGGCGAGCAGTATCTGAAAAATATCCGGGATGCGGGTAAAGAAACGACCAAGGGGGCACCGGGCGTGGTCGGGAAGCTCCAGGGGCTTCTTTCAGGCGACCTTCAGACGATTCAGAATTATGACCCATCCATGGCGCTGAGTCTGCCGAAGCTTCTTGAGAGCGCGCGATCGAAGACGCTGCTTCTCGGGAACAGTGAAATGGAGCGCCTCCGCGGCGCGCAGAACTCACGCATTCCGCTGAGCATTGAGGGCGCAGACGGAAAGAAGTTCCGCGGCGTCTATACCAGGGCGACCTATGCGGATACGCAGAAGAAGATCAATGCACTTCTTCGGAAAACACGCGAAAACAAAGCCTGCACCGAAAAGGGCAAAGCACAGGTTGACGGGCTGATGGCGCGGATGCGGGAATACGCAAAGAAAAACATGCCGCAGGGCGTCAACCTGAACGATACCCTGCTTTTTCTGTATGTGATCGAAGACTTTACGGTTCAGAGAGGCCGGCGTTCGTATTTCGACACGGTTCGTTTCGCAGGGGAAATGGGACTTGATCAGGATCAGGTCGGCTGGGATAATCTCAATCATTTCGGCTACGAAGCGGCGGATATCCAGAATTCCACGACGGACATGATCAATTCGGTCAATCGCCGGCTCGCGGACGGCGCGCGGGTGGATTCGAGAAGCAGCGCGATGAGCGCAGCGGCCCAGCTTCTGGGGCGTTCAAACCTTCTCGCCCGTTCCTCCAATATGCGCTTTGTCGATGGGAAGGGCCGGAAGCTTGAAGGCACGATCATGGACTTCAGCGAGGGGATTGACCTGAACGCGGAGCATGACGCCTTTGCGCAGGTCAGCGATGATCCTTTCTCGGGGCCGGATTCGGACAAGCTGCTGAAGCAGATTGCGGATCTGCAGGTGATTGACTATATCTGCGGAAATGTCGACCGTCACGGCGGAAACCTGATGTATTTCACGGATGACAACGGCAAGATCATCGGCATTCAGGGCATCGACAACGACAGCTCCTTCGCAAACCGCGCGCCGGGAAAAGAAAACTACAACCGCTTCGTCGGCACGGAAAACATGAACTGCATCACGAAGAGCATGGCCGACAAGATTATGAAAATGGATCCTGCGATGCTGAAGTTCACGCTTCGCGGCAGGGGACTTTCGGAAAGGGAGCTGAGCTTTTCGGAAAAGCGGCTGACGGATCTGAAAAAGGCGATCACAGAAGGCCGGGAGCATTACAAAAACCATCCGAAGATCGATGAAACGACCGAAAAACCTTTTGACAAGGGCTTTATCCGCGTTGTTTCGGACGAGGAGTGGAAAGCGCTCCGGATGGACAAAATGCGGATCGACGATTATCAGGAAAACCTTTTCGGAGAAATCACGGATCACGTCGAAAGACGCATGCTCCGCGCCCGCGAGAAGGGCTTCAAGTACGATCCCGAAGCCAAAAAGAATGCCCGGATGAAGGAACTGAAGACCCTGAAAACAGAGGGCCAGACCTACACCGGCCAGAACCTTTTACAGTCGATCCGGGGTGCGTCTGATCTTGTGAAGAAGGACGAGTTCGACATTGACCGACTGACGAATAAGTGGCACGGAAGCTCGGAAGAATTTGATCAGATGACGGCTGCCGCAAAGGATCTTTCGCGGCTCGAGCAGGCGCTTTCGAAGGAGATGCAGCGGCGGCAGCAGAGCGGACAGCTGCATTTCTCCGCAGTTGAATACAACCGTCTTCAGGCGCCGATTGAGGAAGCGAGAAACCGGCTCCGCGAAAAGACCGAGAACTATCTCTATAAGAAGATGGGAGAGCGGAAGGCAAATTCGATGGAGGAACTGGAGGGCAGAAATCCCTACGAGCAGGCGCGGATTGCCCACGCGAAACAGCTCTATCTGTTTACGGAAACGCACAAGGTTCCGACAGCGGTTCCGGACAGGGTGCTTTCGGAGGAGAGCGGCGAGGGACTGGAGCTTCGGATCAATACGGAAATGTCCGCAGAGGAGGAAGCGGCCGCGGCGAAAAGGATGCTCGAGGCCATTCACAGAGAACACGGACTGAAAGCGCCCGAAGAGTACAAGGACGCGACGGGCGAAGAACTGAACGAGGCGATAAAAAACGCTTCGAAGGGGCGTGAATCCGCGCCCGGAATGCCCGGCGTGTGATGCATCTTTTGCTTCGGCGTTCGAAATCGAAACGCTTGCGAAGCGGAAGGCTTTGTGTTATGATATACTAAATAATTATGACCGACGAAAAACACAAGGAGGGAATGCGTCATGAAAATGAGAAAATTCGGCAAGCTCGGGATCGAATGCTCGGCATTTGGCCTCGGCTGCATGCGCTTCACAAATAAAGAGGTGAACGGAGAACAGGTCCTCGATGAAGAGAAGGCCATCGATATTATCCGCACGGCGATTGACGGCGGCACAACCTATATTGATACGGCCTATGTCTATCTCGGCGGACAGTCGGAGGTCGTGCTCGGAAAAGCACTTCAGGACGGCTATCGCGACAAGGTGACGATTGCGACGAAGATTCCGAGCGACCGTGTGAAGGAGCCGGCCGACGTCGACCGGATTCTGAATGAAGAGCTTGAGAAGCTTCAGACAGACCATATCGATTTCTGGCTCATGCACGGCATCAACAAAGAGAAGTGGGAGCACTGCAAGGCGATGGGCATGCCCGAGCGCTTCAAGGAGCTGCAGGCGGAAGGCAAGATCCGTTACAAATGCTTCTCCTTCCACGGCCCCTATGATGAATTCGAGTATATCCTGAATGATTATGACTGGGATATGGTACAGATTCAGTACAATTTCATGGACATCGATAACCAGGCGGGTACAAAGGGCCTGGAGCTTGCCGGAAAGAAGGGCATTCCGGTCGTGATCATGGAAGGCCTTCTCGGCGGACGGCTCTCGAAGGCACCCGAAAATGTTCAGGCGGTTTATGATGCCTTCCCGGTGAAGAGAAGTCCCGTGGAATGGGCGTTCCGCTGGCTTCTGAACCGTCCCGAGATCGGCACAATCCTTTCGGGATGCACGACGGTGGAGCAGATCGAGGACAACCTTCGGATCTTCGATACCACAGAGCCCGGCGATATGAGCGAAGAGGAGCTGAAGCTGATCGACGACGTGCGTGCGGCCTATAAGAGCAGGACCCGTGTCGGCTGCACCGGCTGCGCCTACTGCATGCCCTGTCCCGGCGGCCTGGAAATCCCGAGAATTTTTGCCGCATGGAATGAAAGCACGCTCTATGACACCGACCCGAAAGCCAACTGGGGCTTCCAGCGGCTGGTTAGTGAGGGCCACGGCCCTGAAAACTGTCTGCAGTGCGGCGCCTGCGAAGCGGCCTGCCCGCAGAGCCTGCCGATCATCGAGCTGATGAAACAGGCAGTAGAAGAGATGGAATAATAACTGATCGTGCCCTGCGCGATTTGCCTTGTCAGGGCACGGTCTTTTAAAGGAGAAATGAATGAAAAAAGGCGGACTGGCCGAATTATTTAAACCAATTGATATGACCGAAGGGTCGCCTGTCAAAAAGATTGCCGCATTTGCATTTCCGATGCTTCTCGGAAACATTGCGCAGCAGCTGTACAACACAGTAGACAGTATTGTTGTCGGACGCTATGTCGGCGACAATGCGCTTGCCGCGGTAGGAAACGCGGGACCGATCTTCAACCTGCTTCTCGTGCTCTTCGTCGGCGTCTCGACGGGAGCGACGATCCTCGTCTCCCAGTACGTCGGCGCGAGAGACCGCGAGGGCCTTTCCAAATCGATCGGCGCGAGTATCCTTCTGACCATTGTGACATCCCTTTTCATCATGATTCTGGGACCGCTGATCACGCGTCCGATTCTCCGTCTTCTGAATACGCCGGAATCCATCATGGACTGGTGCGCAAGCTATCTGACGATCATGTTCCTCGGACTGATGGGACTGTCCTTCTATAATATGCTGACGGGTATTCTACGAGGCCTCGGAGACTCGCTGTCAGCGCTTCTGTATCTTCTGATCGCGACAGGACTCAATATTGTCCTGGACATTGTTTTCGTCCGGTATTTCCACATGGAGGTTGCCGGCGTCGCGCTCGCGACCATCATTGCGCAGTTCGTTTCCGCGGTCCTGTGCTTCATCAAGCTTTCGAAGATGCAGCAGTACTTCGATCTGAAGCTGAAATATTTCCGCTTCAGCAAAAAATACACGCTCGATATCGTGAAGCTCGGACTGCCTTCCGGACTTTCACAGGCGATTTTCTCTGTGGCGATGGTGGTTGTTCAGAGACTGACCAACTCCTTCGGCGAGACGATTATTGCTGCCAATGTTATCGTGATGCGTATCGACGGCTTCGCGATGATGCCGAACTTCAGCTTCTCCGGCGCAATGACAACCTATGCCGGACAGAACCTCGGTGCGCGGAAGCTCGACCGTATCGAGAAGGGAACCCGGCAGGGCATGCTTCTCACGACAGGCGTCGCGACAGTTCTCGTCGCAATTATTGTCCTGTTCGGACGGCATCTGATGGGAATTTTCACCGAAACGGAGGAGCTCGTGACGATCAGCAACCGCTTCATGCGGATCCTCGCGGTCGGATATATCCTGATGGGATTCTCCCAGGTCTATCAGGGCGTGATGCGCGGTGTCGGCGATACGATGACGCCGATGTGGATATCGCTGCTGACAACCGTTGTGATCCGTGTACCGCTCGCGTACCTTCTCGCCTTCCTTACAAAATCCGCGGAATACCCGAACGGACGTTTCGAGATCCTGCCGATCTCGCTTCTTGCGGCATGGGTGATCGGCGCGATCCTTTCCTTTGTCTTCTACAAGGCCGGAAAATGGAAAAAACAGTTTGACGGTGTTCATCCTTTGAAGGAAGAGTAAGGAAAATACGGAAGAAGTAATGAATATTTTTTATAGCACATCTTGCGAAGTCCTCCAAGATGTGCTATAATTTTTCGGTTAGCCCATGCGGGAGGCTTTTCTGCGCCCGTTTTCGGGCTGATTCCGGGATCCTCGAATCCCCGGAAAGTAATACTTCTATGAAAAGAGGAAGCAATCATGAAACTCTACTCGAAGAGGCGCGGCGCTATTTCACTGGTTATCTTCGCGCTGCTGTTTGCCTTCATCCTGTTCACCGCCATCCGCGGCTTCGGCTATGAGTATACGGGCAGTATGTCCGACATCAAGCTGGGCCTCGACCTTCGCGGCGGCGTCAGCATTACCTATGAGACGGTAGAAAGCAACCCCAGTTCCGAAGAT
>CAMOZF010000095.1 GCA_946630765.1 uncultured Lachnospiraceae bacterium
ACCCCGGAAAGCGCGTATTATAAAGAAAAAGCGCTGGTCTGCGGCGTTTCTATGGAGGAATATCGCCCGGGAACACATCAGCTCGATCACGCGCCCGTTGTGGTGGACTGCCTTCTTGGCACGGGCTTTCAGGGAGAGGTCCGGGAGCCTTACCGCTCGGCCATTCAGGAAATGAACGACGCGAGGAAGAGCGGTGCTTTCGTGATCAGCGCGGACATCAACAGCGGCATGAATGGGGATCGCGGCACCGGATCTCTGATCACCGATTCGGACCTGACCGTCACGATCGGCCTCATGAAAACGGGGCTCTTAACAGAAGCCGCAAGGGCCCATATAGGGCGTCTCGTCCTTGCGGACATCGGCATCCTCTGAGCGATCTTTCGTCTTGACAGTTCCGGGAAAAAGAATTATCATGGTTTCGTGAATCGAATATATGTTCGATTTATAATTCTTTCTTTAAAAAGGAGCCGTCATGGAAAAACAGGAAATGCTCGGCTATCTGCCGATGCCGGAAAATTTCAAATACAAAGCCGTTCTGGAACAGGGGCAGCCAAAGCATGAGCCCTTCGACGCCTTCCGTCTGAAGCATCCCAGCATGCCCCTCTCCCAGCGCGCCAAAATCTTCGCGCCCTTTGACGCGCTTCGCGGATTCGACTTCTCGATCCGGGAAGCCCAGGCGCGGCACGAGGAATCTGTCTCGTAGGCACGGACTCAGCGTTCGGGCGCTTTCCAGTCGAAGATCAGTTCCGGTTTTCTGAAGGGCGTTTCGAAGTAGCGCTTCTTCAGCGGTGCCAGGTTTCCATACCGGACGCGGTTCATGATTTCCGCAAGATGCGCCGCATCCTCCGGCTGATGGAAATGCTTTCCCTGCCGGTAGTACCAGTACAGGTTCTCTTCGGCGCCGAGGAAACGGTACACCTCCTTTGCGGCCATCGTCGTCTGCCAGGAGCCGATCGGATTGGTCCAGATATCGGACGCCGCTTCGCCGATCAGAAGCACGCGCGGCGCGGCAAGCGCCTTCAGGAAGTGGCAGTCGAAGGGCAGCTCCGCTTCCCGGTCTGCGTATTCCGCCATTCCTTCGCCGAACCAGAAGGGGAAGACCGAAAGGATGTCCTTCAGAGTTTCCGAGCGTCCTTCTTCTCCGTCCTCCTGGATCGCGCGCATATGAATTCTGTAGCAGCTGCAGGAGCCGGCATTGGTCTCATTGGGATTGATCACGGTTACCCGGGGGTCGAGAACACCGGCAAGCATGGCGGCTTTTCCGCCGCGGGAATGCCCGGTATACGCAAGGCAGTCCGTATCGAGAAGTCCCAGGCTGATCAGTGCGTCTGTCACCCTTCGATAGCCCCAGGCCCAGGCTGCGAGCGCCCCGAAACGGTACTCCGGGTAAATCTCATAAAGCTGGCCTTTTCCGCGCCCTTCGCCGCAAATATCATGCGCAAGCTCGGTGCGGTCGAACATCGCAACGGCGATATCGTTCTCGATAAAATGCGCCATCCACAGAGGATCCGTGAAGTATTTGAAGCACAGATCTCCGTCCACCGCCGCCGCATAGGGGCTGGCGTGGTTCGGCGTGAAAAGCTTGACATAGAAGCTCAGCTGCTTTTCCTTCGTTCCCGCCGTGATGCGGATGCTTTGCTGCTGCGGCGCGGCATAGCACAGCTCCGCCGAAAACGCCTCCGGCTCCGGCGGCTGCACGCCGTACTGAAGCTCCACCGCGGTCTTGTAAAGAAAGGCCCGCTGCTTCTCCCAGTCCGCTTCGTTTTTAACTCTTTTTCCGTTTTCCATCAGGAACGGATCCGGCAGTTTTCCAAGGACTTCATAGTCTGTCACCTGAATCAGGTCGTTAAATTGTACCATTTTTTCTCCTAAATCACTTTCCGGCCATCGGATTTACAAGCTGCAGTTCATCCAGTATCTTCAGGCCATGCTTTTCAGCAAATGCTTCGCCCTCTGCGATCAGTATCGGATTGCCGACGCGCTCCGGCGCATGGGCGTCGCAGCCCATCACAACAAGATTGCCGCAGTCCCGGACCATGCCGAAGAAAAGATCGTTCGGGTAGTTCCGGTGTTCATGCAGCCCCAGAAGATTGATCTCGAGCGGAATCTTCAGTTCCTTTGCGGCAATGCAGATTTCGCGCATATGCTTCTCATAAACGGCTTCCGGGCCGGTGAAATTGATCAGGTCCGGATGCGCGAGATAGGTGAAGCGCCCGGTCTCGAGACCTTTGATCACGTTTTCCACGTAATCCGCAAGCCGCGCTTCACTGTCCGAGGGCATTCCGGAGTAGCCCGGCGCCTCCGTATTCAGCCCGGCCATGTGCTGTCCGAGGATCATATAATCCAGATGGATTTCCTCTCCGCTTTCCAGCTGAACCCTGCAGGATGCGATGTCGTCCATCGTTTTATCAAAGATATCCGGGAAATACTCCATCTCAAAGCCGATCGGAATATAAATCTCGGGGTGCGTGACACGATATTCCTCCCGAAGCTTTCCGAGTGTGCGGAAATAGTCGTCGACAAGCGCCTTGTCCACTTCCCTGCCGCCGTTTCGGTCATTCCAGTAGTAATACGGCGAGTGATCCGAGAAGCCGATCGTCTGAAGGCCGTTTCGGATTCCCTCCTCGATATATTCACGTTCCGTTCCGACGGCATGGCCGCAGCGCACCGTGTGCGCATGGTAATTGTGCTTCATAAGTAACCTCTTTTTATGTATTTATTGATTTTTCTCTTTGTGTTCCTTTTCAAAGCGCGCCACCGCGCGTTTCCAGCCGCCGCCGTAATAGTACACGGCGATCGCCGCAGAGCGCAGGAATGACGCGATCAGAAGCGCCCAGAAGATTCCGTGCCAGTTTCCCGTACGGACGCCGAGAAGATAGGCCAGCGGAATCCGCGAGAAGGCGCCGAACTGCGCCGTAACCATCGGCACGACCGATTTTCCGGCCCCGCGCATCGCATTGACGAGACATCTGTCCGTTCCGTGGAAAAGGCACTGGAAGGACATGATCAGCAGGCCGTCCGCCGCGATCGAAATGACCGCCTGCTCCGTTGTGAAAATCCTCGGGAAGAGCCCGCGAAATCCGATCAGGATCCCGCAGAGACCCGCGCCGAGAACCGTCAGACTGAGAATGCTGTAATTGATGCCCTTCTTGATCCGCTGCATCTGGAACAGACCCATGTTCTGTCCCACATAGGTACAAAGGGCGGTGCTCAGCGCCACAACGGGGATGTTGATCACATCATCGACCTTGTTCACGATGCTGTTCGCCGCGATAAATGTCGCGCCGAAATAATTGACGGAGGACTGGACACAGAGATTGGCGATCGCGTTTCCGATATTCTGGATGGCCGCCGGAAGGCCGATTCCGATGATCTTTTTGGATTCCACCCGGTCCGGCCGGATGTTTCTCAGACTGATCCGGACCCCGTAACCGCCGCGATTGATCCGGAAGATCACGCCGATGCCGGACAGGGTCTGCGCAAGAGACGTCGCGAGCGCCACGCCCGGCACGCCCCAGTTCAGTACAAGCACAGCGACAAGGTCCAGAACAATATTCAATATGCTGCACAGAAGCAGAAACAGAAAGGGCCAGGACGAGTCCCCCATCCCGCGAAGCGCCCCGCTGCCCATCTGGTAGATCAGATTGCCGGTCGTTCCGAGATAGACGATGATCAGATAGAAACGGGCGTCCGCGAAAATCTCCTCCGGCGTATTCAGAATGCCAAGAAGGGGCTTACTCACAGAAAGGCCGACAGCCGTAATAAAGAGGCCGCAGACAAGAGTCAAAAAGGCCACGGTGGAAATGGCCTTCTGCAGCGCCTTCTGGTCTCCCGCGCCCATCCGCTGGGCAATCACCACATTCGAGCCGGTCGAAAGGCCGATCATAAACATATTGATCAGGCTCATGACCGGTCCGCTTGCAGACACCGCCGCCAGCGCGTCGGAGCTGACAAAGCGGCCGACAATGACGGAGTCCGCGACGTTATAGAGCTGTGTGACGATGCTCCCGAGAAGGATCGGAATCGCAAAACGAAGAAGCCCGCTGAAAATCGGGCCCTCCGTCAAAACAATTCGATGATCCTTCTTCTGTATCATAATGCGTAACTTCCTCTTCGATCAGCATCTCTCGGCGCCGACAGCCGCGAGAAACTGCTTCGCGATATACATGCAGCCGGTCTGATTGGGATGTACACGGTCCCAGGCGATATTGGTCGAGTGCATATGCTGAAACAGCCGGTCCCAGCCCGCCTGAAGATCCACAAAGGTCAGGCCGTACTTTTCGGCAAGCTTTTTGACAACCGCCCCGTACTCATCCATCCGCGCCCGCATTGGGTCCGCGGTATTCGGCTCCATATAATACGGGGTCATCAGGATCATTCCCTTGACCTTCGGCAGGGTTTTCTGGATCAGTTCTTCATAGGTTTTCTCGTATTCTTCAAGCGAAACATGGGTTTCGGGCATATACGGAGAGTCAAACTGCCGCCAGACGTCATTAATGCCGATCAGCACGCTGACCCAGTCCGGATGCAGATCCATTACATCGCTCTGCCAGCGTGCCGCGAGGTCGCGGACCTGGTTTCCGCCGATGCCCATATTGATGACCCGAAGCCCAAGCTCCGGATACATGCAGTTCAGAAGCGCCCCGGCACATGCCACATAGCTGTGTCCCCAGGCATTGAACAGGCCCTCGCCGACCGGTCTTGCCCGTTCATAATCCGAAATAGAATCTCCGATAAAAAGTACCGTATCATTTTTCTCAAATAACATTTTTCAATCCTCCTCGCTGTATTTCCTCAGTATTCCGTAATTTCGTGCTTCGAAACGGCCTGATAGAAGGTAAAGATCATGATGATGTAGCAGATCGTTTTCGGCAGCTTCAGCATGCCGAGCATCGGGCCCAGCCCCGCAAATACCGCAACCGGTATGTAGAAAAGGAAGGACAGGAGGATCCACAGCCACATCAGCCGGAACCTCGGAAGCTCCTTCCAGAATCTTCTCACTTCTCTATTCAATTATATAAGCAGTTTTCCTCATGTCAAGTCATTGTTTTTTCCTGACGTTTACGTTATACTTATATTCCGACATCATAACATTCAGGCTGTGCCTCAAAATACACTCGGGAGGAAATATGGATAAGGATCTGAAACTCAGCAGTCACATCGAAACCCTTGTTGAAACACGCTTCCTCAGCGCCTACGATCTGCAGTACGCGGAAGGGAAGCACTATTACGAAGCATCCCGGCGGAAGAAGGAGGAGCTCGTCGCCAATCTGTCAGCGGAGGAATTTCAGACAATGCTGCCGGATGCGGTGACGATCGCCGTCGTCGTGCATCTTCCGGGAGAAGCGCCCCGGCTTCTCATGACCTATGAGTACCGCTACCCCGTCGGCCAGTTTCTTCTGAGTCCGGTCGCGGGACTTCTCGATCCGGAGGACAGGGACAGCGACGATCCGCTCAGGAGCGCCTCCATCCGCGAAATCAAGGAGGAAAGCGGTCTGACCGTCAAGGAAACTGACCGCGTCTATGTGCTGAACCCCTGCGCCTTCTCCACGCCGGGCATGACCGACGAAAGCAACGCCTTTATGTGCGCGGAAATCTTCCTCGATAATCTCGACGAGCTGAATCAGAAGGGCGCCGTCGGCACGGAGCTTTTCAACGGCTTCGAGCTTCTGGACCGTGCGCGCGCGAAAAAAATATTCCAGAGCGGAAGGGACGAGCACGGCAATTTCTACTCCCTTTCCACCTGGGCAATCCTCAGCGCGTTCCTTTCGCTCTTCTGAGCCGGAGAACACGGGCCGGCTCAGGCAAGAACAGGTAAATTATTCTGTGCCTCGCACGGAAGGATAAAAGCCTGGGAGATCAAAGGGTCTCCCAGGCTTTTATTGATGGTAGATTATAGTTAAAGAATCTTCTCTGAAGCTTAAACGGCCTCAGTGCGCTTCCGTCTCCGCCTTCAGTAGCTTCTGCATGCTTTTCAGGCTCACGAAAAGCGTCGAGGAATTATGAAGAAGTGCGGACACTGCCGGCGGCAGGATGCCGAGCACGCCAAGCGCGATCAGCGTGCCATTGAAGAGCATGATGAAGCGGTAGTTTCCCTGGATTTTTTCCGTAAGCAGCATCGACAGCCGCCGAAGAAGCACGAGGCGCGTCAGGTCATCGGTCCGTATTGTAATATCCGATATTTCACGGGCAATCGCGGCGCCCGCCGCGACAGCGATCCCGACGTCCGCCTCCGACAGCGCCGGAGAATCGTTGATGCCGTCGCCGAGCATGATCACCTTTCGCCCGGCCTCATGCTCTCTGCGGATAAAGGCCGCCTTATCCTCCGGCAGCACCTCGGCATGGTATTCGTCCACCCCGACCTTTGCCGCAACGGCCTTCGCGGTGCGCGCACTGTCTCCGGTCATCATGACCGTCTTCGAGATTCCGAGCGCCTTCAGCGCCTGAATCACCGCCTTCGCATCCTCCCGGACCGGATCCTCGATCAGAATCACCGCGATCAGGACGCCGTCCTCTGCAAAATACAGATGCGAATATTCTGGCGGAAGCGACTCGAAAAGCGCCTCCGCGCCTTCCGGAATCCGGCACTTCTCATCCTCGAAAATAAAGTGATAGCTTCCGATCGCAAGGGTCTTTCCGTCAATCGAGCTCTGGATGCCGTGCGCGACGACATAATTCACCTTGGCATGCTTTTCTTCATGGTCGAGGCCCTTTTCCTTTGCGGCACGCACAACTGCGTTCGCGATGGAATGCGGGAAATGCTCCTCGAGACAGGCGGCAAGCCGCAGCGCCTCATCCGGGTCTGTATCGCCGAAGGGAACGACCTGATAAACGCGCGGCTCCGCATGCGTCAGCGTGCCCGTCTTATCAAAAACGACGGTGTCGGCCTCGGCCATTTTCTCAAGGAAACGGCCGCCCTTGACGGTCATTTTCAGATCAGAGCACTCCCGGATCGCGGAAAGAAACAGAAGCGGAATCGACAGCTTCAGCGCGCAGGAGAAATCCACCATCAGCACGGAGGCGGCCTTTGTGGCATT
>CAMOZF010000096.1 GCA_946630765.1 uncultured Lachnospiraceae bacterium
AGATGGGCGACGCCTCTGCGGTCGCCTGGGGCTGCGACCTGACCTACGATTATGTGAGCATCAATGCGGATTACCGCTCCTGACAGGCTGATCGGGAGAGAAAGTGAGAGACAGACATCATGGCGAATTATATTGACGAAGCACAAAAGAAGGCGGAGGTTCTGATCGAGGCCCTGCCCTACATTCAGCAGTTCAACCGGAAAATCATCGTCGTCAAGTACGGCGGCTCCGCAATGACGGATCCCGCGCTTCAGCTGTCGGTCATCAAGGACGTGACGCTGCTGAAGCTGGTCGGCTTCAAGCCGATCATCGTGCACGGCGGCGGGAAGGCCATCAGCTCCTGGGTTGCGAAAACCGGCAAGGAAGCGCAGTTCATAAACGGCCTTCGCGTGACGGACGCGGAGACGATGGAGATTGCCGAAATGGTGCTCGGAAAGGTCGGAAAGGACCTCGTCACGATGGTTGAAACGCTTGGCGTCAAGGCGGTTTCCGTCAGCGGCAAGGACGGCCAGATGCTGAAGGTGAAGAAGCGCCTTTCGGGCGGCCAGGATATCGGCTTTGTCGGGGAGATCACGGATGTGAATCCGAAGATTCTCTATGATCTTCTCGAGCGAGACTATCTGCCGATTGTGGCGCCGGTCGGCCTCGATGACGCTTATCAGACCTATAATATTAATGCCGACGAAGCCGCGCAGAAGATCGCCTCGGCGGTCGGCGCGGACAAGCTTGTGTATCTGACGGATGTGGAAGGCCTGTACCGCGACTTCAACGACAAGAGCTCCTTTATCAGCAGGATCAGCACGAAAGAGGCGGATGAGCTGATAAACGGCGGAATGATCGGCGGCGGCATGCTTCCGAAGCTTTCAAACTGCACGGACGCGATCCGCGGCGGCGTAAACCGTGTACATATTCTGGACGGCCGCGTGCCGCACAGCATTCTGCTGGAGATCTTTACCGACAAAGGCTTCGGTACGATGTTCTACAGCCAGAGCTGAAGCTATGGCTGTAGAAGGCCTTCCGGCCGGGATGCACACGGCCGCATAAGGTATATAACTGCTGGCGCAGTTTGCGGCCGGCGCACGAAAACCGCAGGCGGTTTTCGAATAAAGTCAGAGCTGAAGCGCAAAAAGGAGTACAACCATGGGTGAACTGACACAGAACTTAATCAACCAGGCAGAACAGGATCTTCTTCATACCTATAACCGTTATCAGATCGTGATCGACCGGGGCGAGGGTGTGCATCTTTACGATATCGAAGGGAAAAGGTATCTCGACTTTGTCGCGGGCATCGCGGTATTCGCGCTGGGCTACCACTATCCGGGCTACGACGAGGCGCTGAAGGCGCAGATCGACAAGGTCCTCCATACCTCCAACTATTATTATAACGAGCCTGCGATCCGGGCAGCGCACCTCCTGAAGGAAGCGTCGCAGATGGATCGGGTGTTCTTTACAAACAGCGGCGCGGAGGCGGTCGAAGGCGCATTGAAATCTGCGATGAAGGTTGCCTACACGAAGCGCGGCCAGGATGAATACGAGATCATCGCGATGGAGCACAGTTTCCACGGCCGGACCTACGGCGCGCTGTCCGTCACCGGAAATGCACATTACCGGGAGGCCTTCGGCACGATGCCCTGTAATGTCCGTTTTGCCGGGCTGAATGATCTGGAGAGCGTGAAAGCACAGCTCACTGACAAGACCTGCGCGATCATTGTCGAGCCGGTACAGGGCGAGGGCGGACTGATCCCGGCCACGGAGGAATTCCTTCGGGGGCTTCGCAGCATCTGCGACGAAAAGGACATCTGCCTGATCTTTGACGAGGTGCAGTGCGGCATGGGCCGGACGGGTTATATGTACGCCTGGCAGAAATACGGGATCCGCCCGGACATCATGGCGACCGCGAAGGCGCTTGGCTGCGGCGTACCGGTCGGCGCGTTCCTTCTGACCGAGGAGACGGCCGGGTACAGCCTTGTGGCCGGAGACCACGGCACGACCTACGGCGGAAATCCCTTTGCCTGCGCGGCGGTCGCGAAGGTGCTGGAGCTCTATAAGGAAAAGGATATTCCGGGCCATGTCCGGGAGATCAGCCCCTATTTCACCGAAAAGCTGCAGGGGCTTGCGGATAAATACAAGAGCATCCTCGAACGGCGCGGAACCGGGCTGATGCAGGGACTTGTTTTTGACCGGCCGGTAGCGCCGATCATCACTGAAGCAATGAAAAACGGACTGATTCTGATCAATGCCGGCGTGAACATTCTGAGATTTGTCCCGCCGCTCATTATCGAGAAGGAAGATATTGACGAGATGATCGGAATCCTGGATTCGGTTCTTTCGGGAATAGTGGAATGAATACTGTACTGGGGATCCTGGCGCATGTGGACGCCGGGAAGACCACACTGGCCGAGGCCATGCTTTACCTCGGCGGCACCATGAGGAAAATCGGCCGTGTCGATCACAGGGATACGGTCATGGATACGCACGCTTTGGAAAAAGCGCGCGGAATAACAATATTTGCAAGTGAAGCGCCGCTCGACATTCTGTCGCGGCGCTTTACGCTTCTGGATACGCCCGGACATGTGGACTTTTCGGCGGAAATGGAGCGGACGCTTTCCGTTCTCGACGCCGCGATCCTCGTGATCAGCGGAACCGACGGCGTGCAGGCGCATACGAGGACCCTGTGGCGGCTCCTGTCGCTTTATGGAATTCCGACTGTGATCTTTGTGACCAAGATGGACTATGCCCGCTTCTCCGAGGAGGAGCTTCTTCAGAATCTGACGGAGGAGCTTTCGGACGGCTGCCTGAACTTCAGCCTGTCCGAGGACGCGCGGGACGAGCAGATCGCCGTGACCGACGAGGAGACACTGGAGCATTACATGGCGGAGGGACGGATTTCCGACGAGCGGATCCGAAAGCTGATCTCCGCGCGGCGGATTTTTCCCGTCTTTTTCGGTTCGGGGCTGAAGCTTCTCGGTATCGAGGAATTTCTCTCCGGGCTCGTGCGTTTCGTGCCGCAGCGAAGCTACCCGGAGGCCTTCGGCGCACGGGTGTTCAAGGTCGGGCATGACGATTCCGGCAATAAGCTGCTGCATCTGAAGCTGACCGGCGGTTCTCTTCACGTCAGGGACAGTATCCCCGGCCTTCCGAAGGAGGAGAAGATTTCGCAGATCCGCATCTATACCGGCGAGCGTTTCCTTCCGGTGGAATCGGTAAGCGCGGGCGACATCTGTGTCGTGACCGGGCTGCGTTCCGCAGAGAACGGCATGGGCCTCGGGGCGGAGAAGGGCAGCACGGAAAGCGTGCTCGAGCCGGTCATGCGCTATACGATCAGCCTGCCGGAGGGCGTCGATCCGCAGAAGGTCATGCCGGATTTTCTGCGCCTTTCCGAGGAGGACCCGGCGCTTCACATCGAATGGGATCCGCACCTTCGGGAAATCCAGGCGGGGCTCATGGGAGAAGTGCAGGCGGAGATTCTGAGAAGCCTGATCCGCGACCGCTTCGGCCTTGATGTTCAGATCGAAAACGGGCATGTATTATACAGAGAAACCATTGAAAATACCGTCGAGGGCGTCGGTCACTATGAGCCGCTCCGGCATTACGCCGAGGTGCATCTAAGGCTCGATCCCCTGCCGAGAGGCTCCGGCATCCGCCTTCGCTCCGCCTGCCCGACGGACCGCCTGGAGCGGAATTATCAGAACCTCGTGCTGCAGCATCTGATGGAAAAGGAACACCTCGGGGTGCTTCTCGGGGGCCCGATCACGGACATCCGCATCACGCTGACGGACGGACGCGCCCATCTGAAGCATACGGAGGGCGGCGATTTCCGTGAAGCGACCTACCGGGCGCTCCGAATGGGCCTGATGCGTGCAAAAAGCCGCATTTTAGAGCCCTGGTTCCGCTTCCGGCTCGAGATACCGTCCGCCGCGTCAAACCGCGCAATGACCGATATCCGGCGCTTTGGCGGCACATTTTTACCGCCGGCCTATCAGGACGATCTGGTGATCCTTCAGGGAAGGGCGCCGGTTGTCGAAATGAATTCCTACCAGAAGGAGGTCCTGCAGTATTCGGGCGGGCTCGGAAGACTGTACCTCGAATACGACGGCTACGACCTCTGCCATAATGAAGAGCAGGTCCGCCTGGCGTCCGGCTACGATCCCGAGGCGGATTTGGAGAATTCGCCGGATTCCGTATTCTGCGCGCACGGCGCGGGCTTCCTGGTCAAATGGTCCGAGGTCCCGAAATACATGCACCTCCCGGCGACCGTGCAGGAGGACGGGCTCGCAGGAACGGCAGGAGCGGAGGGACGGACAGACAATGCCGCTGTCCAGAGAAGGAGTGCCGAGCGTTCATCCGCAGGAACCCTTGCGGCCGACAAGAAGCTGGAAGAGCTGATGCTTCGGGAATTCGGCCCGATCAGAAGAGCGCAGTACGGAAAGTCCGGCTTTGTGCGCCGCGCGCAGGAGAAGGAAAGCGCGCAGGAGAAGAAAACGCTTCTCATCATTGACGGCTATAATGTGATCTTCGCCTGGGAGGAGCTGCGCGATCTGATGCAGTCCGACGTCCAGGCCGCAAGAGACGCGCTGATCCATATCGTGACGGACTACAGCGCCTTCCGGGCGACGGAAACAGTGCTGGTTTTTGACGGCTACCGGGTATTCCAGAACCCCGGAGAAATGATCATCCGGCCCTACGTGACGATCGTCTACACGAAGGAGCGGGAGAGCGCCGACCTTTACATCGAGCAGCTGCTTTCACGGCTTCCGAAGGACCGGAGGGCCGAGATTGTCACCTCGGACAATATGATCCAGCTCGCCGGACTTCGCTACGGTGCGGTGCGGGTATCCGCCGGGGAATTCCAGGAAAGAGTCGGTGAGGCGAAGCTTCAGATCGAGGAGATTCTGGCGCGCGCAAGAAGAAGGGAGCGCTCCACGATGGGAGAGCTCTTAGAGAAGATTGATCTGCCGGAGGAGTGAGCCGAGTGAAAAAATAAACTGAAAGGAGAAGCAACATGGAAAAATTCATCTCGGACTTCAGATGATCAGTGTCAAGGACCTGACGCCGAATGACATCATCGGCGAGCACATGGAGAAGGAGCATTACGAGCGACCCAGACCGGGCGCTTCACGAATGCCAATATGACCCTCAAAAAATGGATTGACGACGGCGTGCTCGGAAAGGTCTGTCTCGTGACTCTTGACATTCTGCGGCGCCGCGGCATTCCGACCTGGGGACAGTTCCATATTAAGGAGAAAACCGCCGCGATCCTGGAGGCCGTGTGCCGCTCGGCGGAGCTGGATCGGGAAGTGACGGCAGCGGAGATTTACGCTTAAACATTTACAGAAGAAGGAGTTTTTGAATGTTCAGAGAGAATAAGGTCTGGATTGCGCAGACCGCCGATGGGAAAAATCTGTTTATTGAGCCGCGGATGGCAAACCGCCACGGGCTGATCGCCGGCGCGACCGGCACCGGCAAGACCATCACACTGAAGGTGCTTGCGGAAAGCTTCAGCGAGATGGGTGTGCCGGTATTTCTTGCGGATGTGAAGGGGGATCTTGCGGGCATGTGCCTTCCCGGAGAGGATTCCGAAAACATGCAGAAGCGCATTGAACGCTTCGGCCTCGCGGACGCCGGTTTTTCCTATCACCGTTTTCCCGCGACCTTCTGGGACATCTACGGGAAGAAGGGCATCCAGCTTCGGACGACGGTTTCCGAAATGGGGCCGCTGCTTCTTTCGCGGATTCTCGGTCTCAATGAACTTCAGAGCTCGATCCTGACGATCGCCTTCAAGATCGCGGACGACAACGGACTTCTTTTAGTGGACACGAAGGATCTGAAGGCGCTTCTTCAGTACGTGGACGAAAACCGGCCGGAGCTGGAGGCGTCCTACGGCAAGCTTTCGCCGGTGTCGATTTCCGCGATCCTCCGGGCGGTCGTGACGCTCGAGATCGACGGCGGGGACATCTTTTTCGGAGAACCTGCGCTGTCGGTTTCGGACTGGCTGACAACAGATGATCAGGGCCGCGGGATGATCCACATTCTGGATTCCTCGAGCCTCGTGAATAACGGCCGCCTGTATTCGACCTTCCTTCTGTGGTTCCTTTCGGAGCTTTTCGAGACGCTTCCCGAGGTCGGCGATCCGGAAAAGCCGAAAATGGTCTTCTTCTTTGACGAGGCGCACCTTCTGTTCAACGGCATCTCCGACGCGCTTCTCGAGAAGCTGACGCAGGTAGTGCGCCTGATCCGAAGCAAGGGAATCGGTGTGTATTTTATCACGCAGAATCCCCGCGACATCCCGGACGTGGTGCTCGCGCAGCTGCAGAATAAGATCCAGCACGCGCTTCACGCCTATACGCCGGCCGAGCAGAAGGCCGTGAAGGCCGCGGCCCAGTCCTTCCGCGAGAACCCGGCATTTTCCACCTACGACGCGATTCAGGAGCTCGGAACCGGACAGGCCGTCGTTTCCTTCCCGGATCTCGACGGCGTCCCGGGAATCTGCGAGAAGGCCAATATCCTCCCGCCGGAAAGCAAAATGGGTCCGATCGACGACGCTGTCCGCGTCCAGGAGATCGAAAATGCACCGCTGAAGGGCAAATATGCCGAGACCGTCGACAGCTTCTCCGCCTACGAGTTTCTGATGCGCCGCGGCGCGGAGGGCGCTGCGGAGGAATACGCCGGGGAGTACCCGGACGGTGAGTATCCGGACGACGAAGAGGAACCGGAGGAGAGCGGCGAGACCTTTGACGAGTACGGAAACTACACCTTCGCCGGCTCCAAATACGCCGACAAGGTCAAAAGCCCGAAGGGCGCCGAATCCGACGCCGCTTCCGGAAAATCTTCCTCGAAGAAGACAACTGCTTCCGGCCGCAGAAAACAGTCTGCCGCTGAGAAAGCCGCCAAGGCCACCGGCAAATCCATGGCCGGCTCTCTTGGCCGCGAGGTCGGCAAGGCCGCCGGCTCCGTCCTCGGCAAGACCGGAAAGCGCATCGGCGGCAACTTCGGCGCCGCCCTCGGCCGCGGCCTCTTCAGCACCCTCTTCAG
>CAMOZF010000097.1 GCA_946630765.1 uncultured Lachnospiraceae bacterium
CGATACCGACTTCATTCGCCTCGACAGACGACCACGCAAGCTCCATTTTCTTCGGGCGCTTTTCCTTCGGACCGGTGCCGTCTTCCCAGTTGTAGCCGGAAACAAAGTTTCCGCCCGGGTAACGCACGATCGGAACCCGAAGATCCCGGATCATCTCCATCACGTCCTTTCTGAAGCCCTGATCGTCAGCGGTCTCATGGCCCGGCTCATAGATGCCGCCATACACGGCTCTCCCAAGATGCTCGATAAAAGAGCCGTAGATCCGGTCGCTGATTTCGGAAATCACCCGGCCTTTGTCTGCGTTGATTTTTGCCTTCATACACGATACTCCTTATAAATATAGTTTCTGTTCAGCCCCGAAAATGCTTTTTCACTTCACATTTTCTGCAGTCCGAACGGATATCACTTCCGGTTCTGCCCGGTAATGTCCACATCAAATACAGCATAGGCAAGAACGGCAAAACCGATCACAACCGCGGGAACGACAAAGCGTTTGATGATCTTTACAGCCTTCTCTCCGTTCTCAATGCTTTTATTCACGGTTTTCGCCTGATCAATGAGATTCGAAATTCTGCCCGTATGTTCACGTTTCTCACGAACCGCCTTATTCTTTCTGTCCATGTTCACTCCTTTTCTGTTCTGTCACAGGCATTATGGAGAAGCCTGATCAGTGCCGCCAGTCCCGCCGCGCCCGAAAAAACGATCGGCATGCTCAGATACCAGCGTCCGCCGGCATTGAAGGCGTAGAAATCCTTCCAGCCGCCGTTTGCGGGGCCGAGCGCCACGACCATGATAAAGTACACGATGCCGTAGACCACGACCGGGATCAGCGATAACAGGATTTCCTTCTTTTTCAGCCGGTATCCCCGATCAAATGCGGCAAAGGACACAAGGCAGAGAATCGGCACAATTCCGTGCATGTAAAAGCTCGTCCCGGTATACATTGACCCGTAACCGAAGATCAGCCCCAGAAACAACAGAACCACCATAAATGTGACCATGACCGCCGAGGTGCCGACATATTTCAGCAGAATGACAAAGCGCGGCAGCCGGTCTTTTCCCTTCAGAAGGGCCAGAAGGCCCGCGATTCCCCCAAGAAGACTGACCAGGCCTGCCAGCACATTGGAATCGGTCGTAAAATACCGAAAGGTGGAAAAGCCGGACGCGCTGAGTGCGGAACTCTCGTGATAGAGAAAGGACATCGTCACCGCCTGCGCAGCCATCACAAAAACCAGCATGTTCGCAAGAAATGACAGAAGAAGAAAAAATCGCCGGTTCTTCATAAACGCAATCCTTTACTGCGGCTGACGGCCGATATAGGCCAGAATGCCGCCGTCTACGTACAGAATATGGCCGTTTACGGCGTCTGACGCGCTGCTTGCCAGGAACAGCGCCGGGCCCTGCAGCTCTTCTGTCTGCAGCCAGCGGTTCGCGGGCGTTTTCGCACGGATAAAGGCGTCGAAGGGATTCATCGATCCGTCCGGCTGCGGCTCGCGAAGCGGCGCGGTCTGCGGGGTCTCGATGTAGCCCGGCCCGATGCCGTTGCACTGGATATTGTACTGACCATACTCAGAGCAGATATTTCTTGTCAGCATCTTCAGGCCGCCCTTTGCTGCCGCATAGGCGGACACAGTCTCCCGGCCAAGCTCCGACATCATCGAGCAGATATTGATAATCTTTCCGCCGCCTTCCCGGATCATCGAGGGAATCACGGCCTTCGCGCAGATAAAGGGCGCGTTCAGATCGACGTCGATCACCTTCCGGAATTCCTCCGCACTCATCTCGATCATCGGAATTCTGCGGATAATACCCGCGTTATTGACAAGGATATTGATCGGTCCGACTTCGGACTCCACGGCCGCGACAAGTGCCTGTACCGCTGCCTCATCGGTGACGTCGCAGACATAGCCTCTCGCCTCAATGCCGAGTGCGCGGTAGGATTCGAGTCCCCGGTCCACCAGCTCCTGACTGATATCATTGAATACAATCTTCGCGCCGGCCTTTGCGTATGCGCTTGCGATCGCAAATCCGATGCCGTAGGAAGCGCCGGTCACCCAGGCGACCTTCCCCTGAAGAGAAAACATGTTCAGAAACTCATTCATTACAATACTCCTTACACAAGGTCCTTTTTCAGCACGTCCGTGCGGATATGGCCTTCAAATTCCGAAATAAAGCGGTAAAGATCCGCGGCGATCCGAGGCACGCCGCCCTGCTCGTCCGACTCAATATTCAGCGGAAGGATCGGGTCATGCAGGGAAAGTCTCAGAAGGAACCAGCCGTTTCCGTGCGCCGCATCGACATTGACACGGACGCCCTCGTAATTTTCCTTCTCCATTTCCCAGCCTTCCTGCGCCTCGACAAAGGCAGGAAGCTTTCCGAGAATCTCCTGTCCGCAGGCCTTGAAATCCTGATCCAGGATGTCAAAACGGTACTCCTTCGCCTCCGCGGGCTCCGAAAGATCCGCAATCATTTCCTCAAGCTTTGTGCCCTTCGCAAGCTCGATCAGGAGTCTCGTGACCACATAAGCACCGTCGTCCAGGAAATAGTTTTCCTTCATCGCCGCGTGTCCGGAGGTTTCGATCGCCAGCTGCGAATCCTGCCCCGCCTCGTTCAGGCGGATCGATTCGTTGATCACATTCCGGTATCCGCGTTTGAAGCGGTGATGCACGCCGCCTTTCTTACGAATAAAGTCGGCGAGGCCGGTCGAGGTGATCGAATCCGTCACGATCGTCGTGCCGGGATATTCCCGAAGAAGAATCGCCGAAAGCACCGCGATCAGCGAGTTTCTGTTCAGCTCTCTTCCGTCCCGGAGCACCGCGCCCGCCCGGTCCACGTCCGTATCGAAGATGATGCCGAAATCCGCGCCGGACGCAAGCACAGCCTTCTGAATGCTCTCCATGGCCTCCGGAAGCTCCGGATTCGGGATGTGGCCCGGGAAATGGCCGTCCGGCACGAGAAGGACCGAGCCTTCCGTGTCCGCGCCAAGCGGCTTCAGCACCTTTTCCGCGTAGAATCCACCCGCGCCGGAGCCGGCATCCACCACGACATGCAGCCCTTCAAGCGGCTTCTTCTTCCCCGTGGCGTCCTGAATAATCTTCCGAAGGTGCGCGGAATACGCATCCATCAGATTGCCCCAGGTCGGATGATAGTTTTTCGGTGCGCGAAGCGCCGTAAGCGGCAGCGCGGCATAGCGGAGAATCGTGCGGATGTCAGCGCTTTCAAGACCCCCGTCATGTGTGAAGAATTTCAGGCCGTTCCGCTCCCAGGGGAGGTGGCTTGCGGTAATCATCACCGCGCCGTCAAACAGGAAGCCCGGAAGCACCGTCGACATGAACATGGCAGGCGTACTCGCAAGTCCCATGTCGGCAACCGTCACGCCGTCACTCGCTGCGGCATTGATCACCCAGAAGGTCATTTCCGGGCCGGAGAGGCGCGAATCTCTGCCGACCGCAATCTTCAGGCCGTCTTTTCCCGGGATTTTTCCGGTCTTTTCATAAAGCCAGCGGACAAAGCCACGGATGATTTTTTTAACGGCATCTTCCGTCAGATTAACCTCTTTGCCGGGCACACCGGGAAGCGCTACGCCCCGGATGTCCGAGCCATTCTGAAGACTTGAAAGCTCCATCACTGTTCTCCTTCTTTACCGTTTACATATTGTATAACGATCTTCGGAATCCAGGCCTTGACAAGGATTCCCTGTGCTGTATATTCTTCGGAAATCAGCTGCCCGTATTTGCGGACAAGCTGAATCTTTCCGGCATCCTTAAAATCATAACAGTGTTCAAAATAGATCCGGCTCTCGCGAAGGAAGTCCTGGATACACTCAGCCACCTCGGAAAGCCCCTCTCCGGTCTTTGCGGACACCCTGAGCGTCCGGTCAGCCCTGCTGTCCCGGAAGATCTGCGTGCTTTCGGCGAGATCGCACTTGTTGAAGAGCGTCAGGATCGGCTTCCCGCTGATCTGAAGCTCCCGAAGCGTCTCGTAGACAACCGCCATGTGGTCCTCATAGTCCGGATCCGCGCTGTCCACAACATGGATCAGGAAATCCGCGTACTTTGCCTCCTCCAAAGTCGATCGGAAGGCGTCGATCAGATGGTGCGGAAGCTTCCGGATGAATCCGACCGTGTCCGTCAGGAGGATGTTTTCCCCGAGCGGAAGAATAAAGCTTCTTGTCGTCGGGTCGAGCGTCGCAAACAGCTTGTCCTCCGACAGCACATTCGCGCCGGTGAGCGCGTTCAGAAGCGTGGATTTTCCGGCGTTTGTATAGCCGACGATCGCCGCGACCGGGATATGGTTCTTTTCTCTTTTCACGCGCCGCAGTTCCCGCTGCTTCTGAAGCTCCCGAAGCTCCTGCTTGAGCGTCGTAATCCGCTGACGGATCCTTCTTCTGTCGGTCTCCAGCTTGGTTTCGCCGGGGCCTCTGGTGCCGATGCCGCCGCCGAGCCGGGACATGTCTCTTCCGTAGCCGGAAAGCCTGGTCAGCTGGTAGCGGTGCTGCGCAAGCTCGACCTGGATCTTACCCTCGCTGGTTCTCGCATGCGAGGCGAAAATATCCAGGATCACGACCGTCCGGTCCATGACCTTCGTGTCCAGAAGCTCCGAAAGGTTGCTCATCTGGGCCGGCGACAGCTCGTCGTCACAGACGATTCCCGTCGCTTCGGTCTCCCGGATCAGATCCTTCACTTCCTCGATCTTCCCCTTACCGATATAGGTCCCGGGATGAATCGCTTCCCGGTTCTGGATCACCGTTCCGACGCTCTCCGCGTCTGCCGTCTTCAGAAGCTCCTGAAGCTCCAGAAGTGACGCTTCCGTATTTTCGCCGGGTTTCCCGACGCCTACAAGTATTACTTTTTCTGTCATTTCACCAGATTCAGATTGATGTAATCGTTATTGCTGCCCTTACTCAGCCAGAGCGTACCCTGTTCCGTCTTGAAGGCTGCATAAGTCGTGGAGCCCTCCGAAACATGCTCGCCTTCCTGCGTGCCTTCGGTCAGAGGCGCGCCGAATCTTTCATTGAGTGCCGCCTTGCAGTCGTCGTACGAAAGCTCATAACTGATGATATAGTAGGTATCGGTATAGGGCTCCTTCAGGCTTTCAGAAACCAGAAGGATGCCGCCATAGGCGAAGGTGCCGAAAAGGCCGCCCTCCGTCAGAATCTCCGAGCCGTCATCGGACAGATATTTCTCCGGAACACGCAGTTCCCGAAGCGTCTTTCCGAGGAATGCGCCGGATCTCAGAAGATCGGACATGCGAAGAGAATGCACTTCCTCTTCCGCATCTTCCGAAGCTTCTCCGTCTGCGCCTTCAACCTCTGATTCTTCCTCAAACTCGTCGGAAAGATCGTCAGAAGTCTCAACCGCTTCGCCTTCTTCCTCTTCGGATGCTTCCTCGTCTCCGGAGGACAGTGCCTCTTCCTCTTCCTCTTCCTTCAGATCATACGTATCGACCTTTTTCCTGGCAAATTCCGAAGGCGCTTCGGAAAGGTCCGGTTTGTCCGGAAGATCATTCCCGGGTTCCCGGTCCTTTTTCTCCTGCGGCTTCGGCATGATCCGGTCCCGCAGGAACCATAAAAGCACCAGCATCCCGATCAGGAATACGGCAAAACAAGAAACGACGATAATAATGATTTTTAATGACTGACTCATGAATTCTCCTGTTCCATTCAGATTCTGCGGTATCCGGTCGCAAAATCAACACGATTTTTCAGTTCTTCCCCTGAAAGGCTCCGGCGGACATTTTCAAGCGCGATGCGCACAATCCGCTCGTAGGTCTCCTGCAGGTGGAAATAGCCCGAAATATGCGGCGTAATGATGATATTTTTCGCTTTCCAGAGCGGATGATCCAGCGGAAGCGGTTCGGGATCCGTCACATCGATCGCCGCACCCGCAAGATGCCCGATCTCCAGCGCCTCATAAAGTGCGTCCTGATCGACGGCAGTTCCCCGGCCGATATTGATGAATATCGCGCCCTCCTTCATCCTGTCAAAGCGCTCCTTATTGAAAATCCGGTAAGTTTCGCGGGTTCCGGGGAGCGTCGCGGCCACGATATCCGCCGATTCCAGTTCCCGATCAAGCGCGTCCATCTGATAAAGTGCCTCGAGATAGTCCGGCTTCTTCTGTACCGTCCGCCGTATGCCCGTAACGGTGCTTCCGAGCGCGTGCATCCGCATCGCGTACTCAGATCCGATATCCCCGAGCCCAACAACAAGCGTCTGGCTGTTCCAGATGGATTTTACCGCGCCGCGATCCACCCAGTCGGGCTTCAGCTGCTCCTGATAGTACAGATGCAGCTTCTTCAGTAGCATCAGTGTCACGCCGACCATGTGCTCCGAGATCGCAAGCCCGTAGGCGCCGGTCGCATTGCACAGTTCACAGCCTTCAGGAAGGACGCCGGGCTCGGTATAGCCGTCTGTTCCGGCGCTCTGAAGCTGCACGAGGCGGCACTTTTTATTTTCCTTCAGCCACTGCGGCGGCGGATTTCCGATGATGATGTCCGCATCCCGGACGTCATCCGGGACAAGATCCCGGGGCTCGCGCGCCGACCGAAAGACACATTCGGCACCGGGCGCCGCGTCCTCGAGCATTTTCCGATGCTGTTCATCCATCGGAATCAGGCAAAGTATATTCATAAGTCCTCCATTTGTCCGTTCAGATCATACCTTCTTGCCTCTTTGTAGACTAGCCGGTCGCCCTCATAACGAAGCGTCGCGGAAAACAGCGGTATGTCCCGAAGAAGATAATCCAGGAAGATCCGGTCACCTTCCCAGAGGTTCAGATCCATGATCTCCTCCTTCGGAATCCACTGAAGCTCACCCTCGTCACAGGCCTGAAGCGTTCCCGTGTAATCCGTGGCCGTAAACAGGTGCATGTATTCCGTCTCGCCGTCATTCTGCTTGAAGGTGATAATGCCGCGGAAGCGGTAGCTTGTCAGGCTCAGGCCGGTTTCCTCACGTACCTCCCGAA
>CAMOZF010000098.1 GCA_946630765.1 uncultured Lachnospiraceae bacterium
GATCGATCTCATAGTCCCGGATACCGAAATCCGACACCATTTCATCGATCACTTCGTTGTGCTGAAGAAGCGTGATCTTCGCGGTATAGAGCGCCCAGCCGGTCTCCTTGTCCCATAACTTCGCGTCCGGTATAAAGCCACAGACAACGGTTTCCTCCGGGCAGGCGTCGATGACCGTCTCCGAGATCGGGTCCGCATCTTCCCAGTAGCGGTTTTCTTCGTAAATGCTCAGAATCAGCTTCTGGCCTTCCTTGATTCCCGCGGTTTTCACCTTTGCAAGGACCTTCGCGCCGCCCGAAACCGTCTCCGTGTCAATATAGACGCCGGGGCCGCCGTATTCCTCAAGGGAAATATGGCTTTCCGGAACGCTCACCAGGCGCACATAGCGGTAAAGGCCGCCGTAGAAGGTGAAGTCCGCGCGCTGCGGATAGACCTTGTCGCTGTAGCGGTTGTCCACAAGGATCGCAAGCACATTTTCGCCGTCCTGAAGGAGCGCCGTCACATCCGCCCGGAACGCGCTGAAGCCGCCGACATGGCGCACCGCAGACTTTCCGTTCACATAGACCTCGCCGACGAGTCCGGCCGCACCGACCTCCACATAGAGTCTTCCGCCCTCTCTGGGCTGTTTCGGCGCTTCAAAGGAACGCACATACCAGTAAGCGCCCCGCTCAAAAGGCACGCCGACCATGCCGTCCACGGCATTCCAGGTGTGCGGAAGGCTGATCCTTGTCCAGTCCGCCGAAGCTTCCGGCATCACCGCGGGCGCTTCCCTGCAGGTCTTACTGAACAGCCAGTTATCATTGATTGTGATAATTTCTCTCATGAATAACCTCTTTTTATATGAGAACCCTCATGCAGAAGGCTTACTTCAGCACTGCTTTAACAATCGCTACACTTTCCGGTTCCATCTTCAGGTTCAGGATGTTTTCGCCCTCAGAAACCGGACAGTTCTCCCAAACGAGCTGGGAAGCATACTCAATCTCAGCAAGCTGTGCCTTGGTCGGGTAGGCAGGTTTCCCCATCGCTTCCCAGCATCCGCAGGGATTCGTGTGTTCGCTGTCGATCCAGGCAACGGAAATGGATTTGACCTCGCCCGCAAGCTTCAGCGCCACACATTCTTCTTTGATATCGCGCTCTTCAATATCATGGTTATAGATAAAAAGTGTTACCGTTTCGCCGTCCGAGAGCGCCAGCACTTCGGCCGTCCGGCTGGCTTCAATATTTTCGACGGAGAGCCGCTTGTTTCCGGCTTTATGAAGCTCTTCAAAAAGCCGGTACACGGGTTTTCTCACGCCGTAAACATTCACAAGTCCGAATTCGTTGTTGAAGGGCAGTCCGTTCAGTCCGAGTTCCTCAAAGATATCGGAAATGCACCAGTAGGAATAGCCTTCCACAAGTCCTTCATTGTAGGCGAGTGTCGCAGCGACGCCTGCCGCCGCGTAACTCGTATCATAATGTCCCGCATTCCATTCCGTATAGTAAAGCGGATAATCGCCGGCCTCTTCCTTAGCCTTTTTCGTCATCTGATAAAGGACATCGCGGGGGTTCTTATTGACCCGGTTGAAGAAGGAAGCCATCATCTCCTTCATTTTGGCGATCTCTTCCTCGGTCATGGTCTCCGGATCCGGTGCGTCTCCCCAGCCATGGCCCTTCTCATTCTCCGTATTCATGCCCGCGCGGGACAGCGGATCATCGGACGGATAGTGATGGGTTGTGATAAAGTCATAAGGTACGTCATTTTTCTCGCAGAATGCCCGGAATTCGGGGATCCACATGTTGTTGCTGGTCGCGGGGCCGCCGACGCGGAGCTTTTCGTCCACGCCCTTGATCGCACGCGCCGTCAGCTCGTACAGATGGAAATAGTCCTTCATCGTGCCGTCGAAGAAGAAGCGGAGGTTGGGCTCGTTCCAGACTTCGAAGAACCAGGAACGGATTTCCGCCGCGCCGTAGCGCTCTTCCAGGTGTGCGACGAGGGCGGTGATCAGATTCGACCAGTCCTCATCCTTTTTCGGCATCGAAGAGAAGCCCTTGTAATGGAAGGTCGTCTGCTCGGTCGATGCATATGCCTCCGGCATAAATCCGAGCTCTACAAAGGGCTTCATGCCTGCATCCAGCAGGAAATCAAAGATCGTGTCAATATTAAAGAAGGAAAGCCTCGGCGCCGCAAAGGGCATCATCGGCTTGATCACGACGCTCATATCGTCGTCGAGAAGGCCGTGGAAACGGATGTACTTGAATCCGATCTCCCGGTGCGCCCGTCTGATCTGCGCCTGCACATCCGCCCGAAGAAGCGTCGCTGCGTGACAGGATCCCACGCAGAGCTCCCAGTAGTGGGGATAATCTCTGCCTTCACTTGCTAAATTTACTCCATACTCAACTGCCATTTTCCTCGCCGGAATATCTCCGGCACCTCCTTTATATTTTTAATAACCAGGAATCAATACGTAATATTCCGTTATAAAAAAACGCCTTTTCTGTAATATTGCCTTTATATGCTAAAGTGTTGAAACGAGGTCTTTTCCTGCGCGAAAACATCTCCCCGGAATCCGCGCGCCAAACCGCCTTCTGCATTTATAATGAAAAAGCCACCTGAGAATCAAGCGACAAATCCAATACTCTTTCACGCTCATAACTTGACAAGATATTTATAACATGCTATCTTAAAAGTGTCAATTTAGTATCTTGCCATCAATTTATGGAATCTTGCTGAGGTGTGCCATGTTTGAACGATATCATCTGATCCGTTTTGTCAATGAAACCCCGCTCGTCAATGAATCCGTTCTGTCTGATGAGGCCAGGGAATTCTTTGACGCCGGCAAAGTCAGCGAGGATATCCCTCCGCTGGGCCGCGAAACACGGGCGGTCAGCGCACGCAATTACCGTCTTTCGGGTTCTTTTGAGACGCTTGCCGACGTCTTTTTCGTGCGCGACGATCCCGCGCTCCGCTTTCAGGATTTTTTCTATGTCCACATGTGGAAAGGCTCCTATGTGCAGCATGTCGCCTTCGATTCCCTGCTGCTCTCCTGCACCTTCTCCGGAGAAGGCGAGCTCACCGTTGACGGCAGAAGCTATCCGATCAGCGCCGGTCAGGCCGCGCTGATTGACTGCCGCAAGACTTATACCGCACGCGCGGTCTCCGAGGACTGGGAGCATATCGTCGTCCATATGTGGGGAACCGCGGCCAAAACCATCTGCACGAATCACCTTCCGGAAGGTATCCTCATCTCACCGGTGTCGGTGATGGACATTCAGACCATCACGGACGGTCTCCTGGATTCCTGCATGACGATTTCGGAGCACAGCGGCCTCTATGTCCGTACCTCGCTCCTGAACCTTCTCACGACCTTTTTCCGCTATTCGGAGCGCTATATCCGTCCGGCACTTCCCGATACCTATCGCTACATGATCCGCTACATGGAGAGCAACTATACGCGCGATCTCACGCTCGACGAGCTCTCGCGCTTTGCCAATATCAGCAAGTATCATTTTTCCCGTGAATTCAAGAAATACACGGGCTACACTCCGGCGGACTACCTGATCCGCCTGCGCATCCGCCACGCCTGCTTTCTTCTTCGCAATACCGCGCGCTCGATCGACGCCATCACCGCCGAAGTCGGCTTTCACAACATGGCGAACTTTATCGAGAGCTTCAAAAAACGCACCGGGATGACTCCCAGTGCGTATCGTAAAAATGATTTTCACTCCATCAAAAGCGACTGACGCTGTCAGCTGATTGAGTTCTCAGATCCCGAGAATCTTCAGGTACTCGCGGCTGCGTCTCGCGCATTCGAGGCTCGGAAGATCGTAGTGCTCATCCTGCTCGACGACGAGCCACGGGGCCTTCGCTTCCTTCGCGGCGGCGATCACCGGCTCCCAGATCATCTGGCCGAAGCCGACCGGACGGAACTCGAAGAAGCCTTCTTCTTCGCCTTCCGACTCTTCTTCCTCGATGCCGATGAGCTTGTACATGTTCTTCACTTCACCCTTCTTGATGTAGTCCTTCAGGTGCACGATCGGCATGCGGCCGGCATACTTTTTGATGAAGCCCTCGGAATCTCCGGTCGCGACGTCGCACCAGCAGGTATCCAGCTCGCACTGCAGCACCTCCGACGCAAGCGTTCCGAACATTTTATCATAGCCGTACTCGCCGTCCGGAAGCTTCACAAATTCGAAATCGTGGTTGTGATACAGGAAGGTCATGCCTGCCTCGTGAATCTTCTGTCCGATCTTCTGAAGAAGCGGCAGGAAGGCCTCAAAGCCCTCCGGACTCGCGGGGCGGTATTCCTCGGCCATATAAGGCATGACCAGGTACTTCACGCATCACTTTTTCAAAATTCTCCGGCGTCTCCTCGAGAAGATCACGGATACCGTAGATCTGCAGTCCGATCTTAAAATCTTTCATGTTGTCAGTCTCCTGAAAGCGTGATTTTCTGACTGCATTATAGTAGTCTTTCGCGCTTTTTTCAACCGCCTTTCACTTCTTTCCCGAGAACGTCATCCCGAGCGAGGGCAAGGCCCGAGCCGAGGGATCCCACGACTTTGTCGCTGATTGGTGGGATGTCTCGACTCCGCTTCGCTGCGCTCAACATGACATAAACCCGAGCCGAGGGAAATGGGGTGTCCGCTGAAGTAACTTCGAAGCGTTACTGAAGCGGACACCCCATTCCACCGGCGAGTTAAGCCATCCGTCTGATCACTCCTCCGGGATTTCCCGCCCGACGGTCGGCACAGCGGTAAAGCCCGTGAAGTCATACGGAGACGGGGTGTCGTCCAGCGGATCCGGGACGTCGATCGGGTCGCCGAGCGCCGTGATCATGTAATATTCCCCGGCACTGAAGCAGAGGCCGACGTCGGTCATCCGGTCGATTTCCTGCAGAAGAAGGATTCCGCCGCCGCCCGAATGCCGCTTCGGGTCGAGGCGGTTCGCGTTCTCCTCGACGAAGCAGAAGACATTCATATTTTCCTTGATCCAGACATGGAAGCAGGGCTCCTCATAGAAGGGGTACACCTTCCGCCACTCCTTGAAGGCCGCAAGCTTCTCCTCGCCCTCTTTCCTCTTCTCGGGATCATCCGATTCCAGAAGATCCTTGAAAAGCGCATCCTCATCCACAAATCCGGTATCCGGTCCCAGGTTCGCACGCACAATCGTCGGCGTGTGATAAATGTGCTGGATCTTAAAGCCCGGATTATAGCGCCAGTAAATGTGCCGTCCCACAAGCCGCTTCGACAGGTGGTGGCGGATCTTCGGAAGCGGCATGCCCGGCACCTTGATCGCGCCGAAGAACGGCTCCGCCTTGATCAGCCGCGGATACTCCGGATCATAGCCCTCTTCCATCAGGACATAGGTCACCAGCCGCTGCTCGAGATCCAGAATCCAGCTTTTGTTGATGAGGCCTTTGCCGGAAACCGGCTGAACATGCACAAAATACGTACAGTCATCGCCCTTCATGCACTCATAGGACTCCCAGACAAAGGGCTGGCCTTTTTCCGCAATCTGGACATTTTCACCGTCCAGAAAGCTGAGCATCAGCTCGCTCCCGTCATCCATCACGAGATGGAAATTCTGCCCCGCAAGTTCCTGCGTGAACGGCGCCTTATACTGCGAGAGGCCGATAAATTTCGGATTGACTTTACCCATGATTTCTCCTTTCTTCCTTTGCGGAACATCTTTGATAAATTTTTCCTTCCGGCCCATTACCTCCTGCCGACATGATGTATATTTACAGTTTACCGCAGCCCACTGCAATTATCAAGTTTAAAAATCGCTCTTGACAAAGTATTCAAAAAATAAAGTTAATCTCCTAAAATCCGCACTGAACAAAGCCTTCAGACTATCGAATAAAACAATACGACATTGACATCAGAAATGATCCGTACTATGCCAGGATAAATAAGCGCAGAAAAGCCGGCTGGTGAAGCAGCCGGCTTTATTATTTGTATTGCTTTCATCCCCGATGAGATCTCATTTCGGATGGGATCCCTCGACTCCCTTCGGTCGCCCGGGATGACACACAGTTCTTATGCTGTCGCAATGACGCCGAAGTCTGCCTTCAGACTGGCGCCGCCGACAAGGCCGCCGTCGATATCAGGCTGAGCAAAAAGCTCTGCCGCGTTCTTGGCGTTGACGGAGCCGCCGTACTGGATGCGGATGGCTTCCGCGGTATCGGTGCCGTAAACTTCGCAGATCACGTCACGGATTGCCTTGCAGACTTCCTGTGCCTGCTCGGTCGTCGCAGTCACGCCGGTTCCGATCGCCCAGATCGGCTCGTAGGCAATGACCATGCCCTTTGCCTGCTCAGCGCTGACGCCCTGGAAGGCAATCTTGATCTGCATGCGGACCCAGTCGATCGTAATGCCCTGCTCGCGCTGCTCGAGGGTTTCGCCGCAGCAAACGATCGGGATCAGGCCTTTTTCAAGCGCCTTCAGGACCTTCTTGTTGATGATCGCGTCGGTTTCCTTGAAGTAATCACGGCGCTCCGAATGGCCGATGATAACGTACTTCGCGCCGGCATCGAGGATCATGTCCGCCGAAATCTCGCCGGTATAAGCGCCCTTGTCCTCATAGTAAAGGTTCTCGGCGCCGACTTCGATATTGGTTCCCTTGACGGCTTCCACAACCGGGCAGATGTCGATCGCCGGAACGCAGAAGACCACGTCTGCTTCGGAACCTGCAACAAGCGGCTTCAGGGTTTCACAAAGGGCAACGGCCTCGCTGGGGGTCATGTTCATCTTCCAGTTGCCCGCTACAATTTTCTTACGCATAGTAATCTCCTCTTATTTATCGTCAGCCGCAACAACGCCCGGAAGTGCCTTGCCCTCAAGGAATTCAAGGGAAGCGCCGCCGCCTGTTGAGATGTGGCTCAT
>CAMOZF010000099.1 GCA_946630765.1 uncultured Lachnospiraceae bacterium
CGAAGGCTGCGGCCGCTTCCCGGCTGTCCTTGCTCATCGGGTTGCACCAGGCGCCTACCTCGGCGATCACGATGTCGTGATCCTTCGCCGCCTGGATATAGCCCTCGATCTCGTGGAAATCCGCGTGATAATCCACCGGAAGACAGGCGGCCTTTACGCCGTAGCTGCTCATTTCCTCAGCCCACGCTTCGGGGCTTCTGGCCTTCAGTCCGAAATTCATTCCCAGTCTCATAACTTCTCTCCCTCCAGTCTTTTTTTCGCCTGCGCCTGCAGCGAGTCTTCGGGAAGCTGCATCAGCTCGACCGCGTTCCCGTCCGGATCATGCGTGTAGAAAAGCAGGCATTTTGCTCTTCCCGTAACAAGCGGCACATCAATCGGCGCGCCGCAGTTTTTCACGTGTTCATACAGCCCTTCGATGTCGTCGGTCTCGTAGCAGATGTGGCAGATGCCGATCGACTGACTGCCCATCGGATGATCCTCTGCCCCGTCCGTAAAGATCTCCAGAAAGCCGCCGTCCCCGACATACATGTAAATGGTGCTCAGCGTCCCGTCATCTTTGTACATCCGGAATGCCTCCCGGAAGCCGATGACCTCCGTATAGAACGCCGCAGTTTTTTCCGCGTCCCTGGCGCGGATCGCGCCGTGGGCAATTTTCGTTACAAAAGCCATGCCGAAGCCCTCCTTTTTGCGTCTTTATCGTCACATCACAGCCTTTTTACAGTAAAAGCACCAGCACGGGGATCGTAAGAAAGCACAAAACCGTCGACAGAAAGAGGATGTTCGCGGCCATCTTCGTCTCGCTGTGGTGCATCTCCGCAAGGTTCAGGATGACTGAGCCTGCGGGCGTTGCCGCCAGAATCAGAATACTCGATTTGAAAGCATTTGTAAAGGGGAGAAAATAGACCAGCCCGTAGCAGAAAAGCGGGAAAATCAGAAGCTTCAGAATGATCGCCGGATAGACCAGTTTGTTCGAGAAAATCTCCCGGAGTGGTGCCGAAGCGAGCCGGATGCCGAGAATGATCATGCATAATGGCGCCGTGATCCCGCTGAGCGAGGAAACGGCCGACAGCAGCGCGTCCGGCAGGAAGCGGCGGACGCCGAAAATATACAGCGGAAGCGCGACGTAAAGACCGAGCGCCGTCGGATTTTTCAGCGCCGATTTGATGGAAATGTACTTTTTGTCGCCGGTCAGACAGTAGACACCGAAGGTGAACAAAAGCACATTCATCGACATCATGTTCATCGTCGCAAAGCACGCGACCTCCGGGTGATCCGGGAAGACCGCGCGCACGATCGGCAGGCCGAAAAATCCGACGTTTCCAAGAACGGAACCGATCGTCATCAGCCGGTATTTCGACTCATTGAAATGTTTTTTCAGGATCAGGGCGATGATGGCCATGAAGGCCGCCTGCAGCAGGAAGGTCACGACAAAGAAGATGCCCATGTCCGCGAAGTCCTTCCAGGAGAACTCCATCTGCAGAAAGGCATTGATGACCAGAAAGGGCGTTCCGCCGTAGACGAGGATGCCGGACGCGGTCGCAAGCTCCTTCTCCGAAACGATCTTCGCCTTCCGGAGAATGAAGCCCGGAATGATATAGAAAAGTGTTACAAGAACATTCGTCAGTGTTATCTGAAATTCCATGTCAGCCTCTTTTTGGACTCGTCCCGGATCAGGACACTTCCTCTGAATCTTCTGTGTATTTCAACTTATCTCTTGTGCAGGTAATCTGTGCGCCGGAAGGAAGCGGGATCTCCGAGGTCCAGTCCGAGCGGGCCGCGTCATTCCAGGTGAAATACGCGCTCTCGTCGCTGCACTTTACAGTCCTTGTGTGATCCAGAAGGTAAACCTCCCGCGCGCCGTTTCTTGAGAGGAACTTCGTGAGCCGAAGAAGAAGTGCCTGAAAATCCCGAGGATCACTTCTTCGGATCTCGATAAAGCCCCGGCCCTCCGAAGATATCCGGCTGTAGTCCAGAGTATAGGCCCAGTGCGGATTGTCCTCGACAAGCTGCCCCGAAAGCGGCGCCTCCTCAATGATCGATTTCAGCGTCAGCCCCATCGCGGGCGCACAGGGTCCGGCGTGGGAACGGTCGCGGGCTTCGAGGATTTCCTCCATGCAGTCCTCCGGGAAGATGCCGTTTCCGATCTTTACCAGCGTTCCGACGATGATCCGGACCATGTTGTAAAGGAAGCCGCTGCCGCTGATCGTGAAGATCAGCATGTCGCCTTCTTTCCTGAAATCCGCCCGGTAAATCCGCCGCACCGTGTCCTCGACGGAGCTTCGGATCGAGCAGAAGGACTTGAAATCATGCTCCCCGAGAAGCACTGATGCCGCCTTCTGCATCTTCTCCATGTCCAGCGGATAATAGTAAAAGTACGCGTAATTTCTCTCCCGCGGAAGCGGAATCTTCCGGTTCAGGATCCGGTACTCGTAGGTCTTGACGGAATTTCTCTTCCGCGGATGATAGTCTGAGGGGACCTCGCAGCTGTCCTGAATCACGATGTCCCGCGGCAGGAATTCATTCAGCGCGAAGCGGAACTTATCCGCGGGGATGCGGGATTCGGTGTCGAACACGCAGAGATTTCCATCCGCGTGCACGCCGGAGTCCGTCCTTGAACAGCCGATCACGTACACCGAAGGCTCCTTCAGAAGCTTTCGAAGCGCCTGATTCAGCACCTCCTCGATCGAGGTTCCGTTTGGCTGGTACTGCCAGCCGACATAATTCGTGCCGTCATAGGAGACGGTCAAAAGGATCCTTATCATTTCAGCAGCCCCGCCATTGTGATCATCCCGCCGAGGTACAGAAGAAGGACCGCGTAGGCCACAAGATCCGCCGCCTTATACTTTAAGGGATGCAGCTTCGTTCTGCCGTCGCCGCCGTGGTAGCATCTGGCTTCCATCGCGAGCGCAAGGTCCGACGCGCGCCGGAAGGCCGAGACGAAAAGCGGAATCAACAGAGGAATCATCGCCTTCGCCTTCTTCACCAGGCCGCCGGTATCAAAGTCCGCGCCTCTTGCGATCTGCGCCTTCATGATCTTATTGACCTCTTCGATCAGGATCGGAATGAACCTAAGCGCAATGCTCATCATCATCGCGATCTCATGCACCGGCACACGGATGACCTTGAGGAAACGGAGCGCCCGCTCCAGGCCGTCCGTCAGGTCATTCGGCGTCGTCGTCAGGGTCATAATCGAGCTTCCGATCACGAGGAAAATGAGCCGCACGACCATCAGCACCGCGGTTCGCACGCCCTCTTTACTGATCCTGAAGATCCACCAGCTGAAAATGATCTCGCCCTGCACGAGAAACAGATTGAAAAGCGCCGAAATGATCAGCACGAGAAGAATGCCCCGAAGGCCCCGGACCATGAATTTCACCGGCACCCTGGAGAGTATGATAACAAACACCAGAAAAACCGCCGCGTAGGCGTAGCAGATCGGTCCGTGTCCGACAAAAAGCGACACGATATAGATCAGCGTGAACGCGAGCTTCACCCGCGGATCCAGCCGGTGAAGCACCGAATCCGCATCATAATATTGTCCGATCGTAATATCTCTGATCATTTTCCGAAAATCCTCAAAATCTCTGCCTTCGCTTCCGCGACGGTCATCACACTGTCATCGATCATCAGGCCCCGTTCTCTGAGCGCATGCGCGACATAGGTGATCTGCGGCGCCGAAAGGCCCATTTTTTCCAGCTCTTTATAGTGACGGAAGACGTTTCTTGGCGTATCGTCATACACGAGCGATCCGTGATTCATCACGAGAAGCCGCTCCGCGTAGACGGCCACGTCCTCCATACTGTGCGAAACCAGCACCACCGCGATGCCCTCCTGATCGGAAAGCGTGCGGATCGTGCCCAGAATATCATCCCTGCCCTGCGGATCGAGACCCGCCGTCGGCTCGTCAAGGATCAGGCACTCGGGGCTCATCGCAAGAACGCCCGCGATCGCGACGCGCCGCTTCTCGCCGCCCGACAGCTCAAAAGGCGACTTCTCCTCGTAGCTTTCGGGAAGGCCGACCAGTGCCATCGCGTGCCGCGCGCGCTTTTCCTGCTCCTCCTTACTGAGGCCCATGTTTTTCGGGCCGTAGCAGACGTCCTTCAGGATGGTTTCCTCGAAAAGCTGGTGCTCCGGATACTGGAAGACCAGTCCAACCTTCTGCCGGAGCGTTTTCAGGGGGTACTTTTTCTCGAAAATATCCTCCCCATTGAAGGTCACAAGCCCCTCCGTCGGCCGAAGAAGCCCGTTCAGAAACTGCACAAGGGTGGATTTTCCCGATCCCGTGTGCCCGATCAGCGCGCAGAATTCCCCTTCGCGGATCGTGAACGAGACGTCCTTTACCGCGTATTTCGGGTCTTTCTGATCCGCGTTATAGCTGTAGGAAACATGTTTCAGTGTCAGTTCCATTAATTTCCGGTTCCTCTATTCTCATAAAGCGATACAAGCGCGTCCGTAAATTCCTCCGTCGTCAGGATGCCGTCCGGAAGCGCGAGGCCTTCCTTTTTCAGCGCCCAGGCAAGCTCCGTCACCTGCGGCACCGTCATGCGGCATTCCTCCAGCTCCTCGACCCGCGAGAAGACCTCCTTCGGCGTGCCGTCCATCAGAAGCTTTCCGCCGTCCATGACAATCACGCGGTCGGCGTCCACGGCCTCCTCCATGTAATGCGTGATCAGAAGGATCGTGATTCCTTCCCGCTTATTCAGCTCGTGAACGGTCCGGATGACTTCCTTTCTTCCGACCGGGTCCAGCATCGCGGTCGGCTCGTCCATCAGGATGCATTTGGGCTTCATCGCGAGCATTCCGGCGATCGCGATTCGCTGCTTCTGTCCGCCCGACAGGCGGTTCGGCGAATTCATCCGGAAGGCCGTCATGCCGACGCGCTCCAGCGCCTCTTCGACTCTGCGCTCCAGCTCCTCCGTCGGCACTCCGATATTTTCCGGGCCGAAGGCCACGTCCTCCTCGACAACGCTTGCGATAATCTGGTTGTCGGGGTTCTGGAAAACCATGCCCGCGTTCATCCGAAGCTTCCACAGCTCGTCCGTTTTCAGCGTATCCTGTCCGCAGAGCATCACCGATCCGCCCGTCGGCAGCAGGAGCGCGTTCACGTGCTTCGCGAGCGTCGATTTACCGGAGCCGTTGTGGCCGAGGATCGTGACAAAGCTTCCCTCTTCGATCGACAGCGTCACATCGTCGATCGCACGGACGGTTTCGGCCTCCGCTTCATTTTCGTCGTATTCTTTATATTCATGGATCAGATGCAGGATCTCAATGATATTCATGCTTTCTCCCGGCACTCTTCTGTAAAATATTCTTCCTTCATCCTTCGCGCTCGATCACGGTGTAGATCGCCCGGATCGCGTCCTCGTAGCTCTCCTCCGGAACCCCGATCAGAAGGTTCAGCTTGCCCGCGCCCTGATTAATGGTCGTGATCTCAATCCCGGCGGCTGTCAGCGCCTCCAGCACCCGGACATTTGCGTCGCTCTTGTCCGTTCCCTTCTCCCCGGTCACGGCGATCATCGACAGATGGTCGCGGACGGAAAGGTAGTCCGGGTGAAGCTCCTCGGTAAATTCCTTCAGAAGCTCCTCCTTGACCGGCAGCAGAAGCTCTGAACGCAGCACAAGCGTAATGGTATCGATACCGGTCAGGCAGTGCTCGAAGGGCAGGTTCCTTTTCTTCAGGCTTTCGAGAATATTCGAGGCGAAGCCCGAGCCGTCGGAGGTCATGACCTTTTCGACCTGGATGACCGACATGCCGGTTCTTCCTGCGACACCCGTCACGGCCCGGCGCGCGCTTCCCTTCGGGAGCTTCCGGACAATCATGGTGCCCGGGTTTTCCGGCTCCTCGGTCGAGCGGATATTGATCGGGATGCCAAGGTCCGAGGCCGGCAGGACGGAATCCGTATGCAGCACCGAAGCGCCCATATAGGAAAGTGTCCGAAGCTCCCGGTAAGACAGGTACTCCACCGTCTCCGGGTCTCTCACGATCCGCGGATCCGCGCTCAGAAGTCCCGGCACATCCGTCCAGTTTTCGTATAGATCGGCGCCTGCCGCCCGCGCGGCGAGTGCGCCCGTCACGTCCGATCCGCCCCGGTTGAAGGTCCGGACCGCGCCCTTCGGATCCGCCCCATAGAAGCCCGCGATCACCGCATTCTGAAGCGGCCGGAGCGCGGCGCCCATCGTCCGCTGCGTCATCTGAAGATCCAGCTTTCCGTCCTCGGTAAAGCATACGCACCACTCCGGATCGACAAAGGTATAGCCCAGGTAATCCGACAGGATCCGCGCGCTCAGGTACTCTCCGCGGCTTGCGGTATAGTCCCGGTCCGGCTCCTGAAGAAGCCGGCTGCGGATCGTCTGAAGCTCGGAAAGAAGCCAGGCCTCCTCATCTGCCGCTTTTTCTTCGAAAATCCCGCGGATAATCTCCAGAAAACGGTCACGGATCTGCAGAAGCACCGGCTCGAAATTCTCTTCCTCCGCCGCCATCGTAAAGCACTGCAGCAGAAGGTCTGTCACCTTTACGTCATCCGCGCATCTCTTCCCCGGCGCAGACACAACAATAAAACGTCTCGACGGATCCTTCGCGACGATTTCCCCGATTCTGATAAAATGCGCGGCGTCTGCAAGCGACGATCCGCCGAATTTGGCAACTGTGGTACTCATGATTCAAAAATGTCCGGATTCCTTTCTCCCTGCATCTTCGGTAAAAGTGCATAGCTTTATATATTTTAGCAGACTCCCCCTTTTCCGTCAACGAAAAAAAACTCCAAACCGTGAATTTTCAACGGTTTGGAGCAAATCGCACCGGCAATTTTACCGGCTTTTA
>CAMOZF010000100.1 GCA_946630765.1 uncultured Lachnospiraceae bacterium
TTCGGCAGCTTGCAATTCTCTGGATCAGCGGAAGCTATATTTCCGGAATCGGTTTTGTTTCACTGATGGCGCTTTTGTCGAGATTCAGCCGCAAAAACAGTACGACGATGATCCTGTCGGCAGTCGTGATCGCGGCGGATTTTCTGGTGAATCTGCTGGGCTTCCCGGTGCTGTCTTCCATCGTACTGAGCGCCGGCTTTTCGATGACGGAGATCCTGGAAAGGGGCGGCAGAACAGAACTTCTGCTGCTGATTTTCCTGAAAAATACTGTCGTATCGGCAGCGGTGCTGCTGCTGCACAGAAGAGTATTTACAAAGTAAAGCATCCTGCGGGAATGGACGGAGGAAATGTGCAATGTCCGAAAAAAGACTGGTAATCGAAAACCTGAGCATGCGTTACAGCCGGAATGCGGAACCGGCGCTTCGGAACTTTTCCTGTGAATTCGAGGATGGCGTGTACGGGCTTCTCGGGCCGAACGGCGCGGGAAAATCCACGCTGATGAATCTGATCGTCGGGAATCTGAAACCGACGGAAGGCCGGGTCCTCTATGAGGGACAGGAGATCGGAACGCTGGGGCAGAATTACCGGGAGATCCTGGGCTATATGCCGCAGCAGCAGCAGCTCTACGAGAACTTTACGATCAAACGATTTTTGTATTATTTCGCGGCGCTGAAGGGACTGGACCGGGTGACGGCGAAGAAGCGGATTACGGAGCTTCTGGAGCTCGTCGGCCTGCTGTCAAATGCCAATCAGCGCCTCAGTTCTCTTTCCGGCGGAATGAAGCAGCGGGTCCTTTTAGCGGAGGCGCTTCTGAATGATCCGAAGATCCTGATTCTGGACGAGCCGACGGCCGGGCTGGATCCGAGAGAGCGTATGAATCTGCGGAATCATATCTACAGTATCGCAGAGGGAAAGACCATTCTTCTGGCAACGCATGTGATCTCGGACATCGAGCAGATCGCGAAGGAAACCATCTTCCTCCGAAAGGGCGAGATCGTCCTTTCCGGAACGCCCGAAGAGGCGATCGCCTCAGTCCGCCCCTATGTTTACGAACTGGAGCTTTCGCGGAGCGAATTCGAGGAGCTGAACCGGCGCTTCCCGAGAAACCGGGTCATCGGCGAGAAGGACGGCCGGGTGCGGGTGAAGCTGATTGCGCAGGAGAAGCCGGACATCGCGGGACTTCTCGAGGCCTCGGTCAGTCTCGAGGACGTGTATATGGTACTCTATCCCTGAAAAGGTTTTGGATAAAGCAGTTGAAACCGGCGGCGATTTGGTATAAAATTAAAGAAAAAAGGGAGGATATCATGAAAAGCGGACTGAAAAAGTTAGTTACGGTACTGACGGTATGGTCCGTCGGATTCTTTTCGGCGGTCCGAAGCTTTGCGGATGATATTTATGAACCGGAGATTGAGCCGGTCTTTGAAAAATCCTACAATATCTTCTCGTATTTCATCATTGTCGGACTGGCGGTACTGCTCCTGAGTCTGATCACCGGAATTGTGCTGCTGATTATTTTCGGCGTCAGGAGAAAGAAGAGGAGAGAGAAACAATAATCCTCAAAAAGAAAACCAAGGAGCTATAATATGCTGACCTTCAGTTATTCCCTGATGCACTTTCTGGAGGACGGTCTCTGCGCTTTTGCGATGTATACGGTTTTTCTGCATAAGCCGGACGCCTACCTTTTCATACTGATCTATAATTTCTGTGCCTTCGCGCTGCAGATGCCGATCGGCGCGCTCTGTGACCTTCTGCGGGAAAAGCAGAAGGATTCCGGGGGGCGCTTTCAGATTTTGCCCCTCTCGTCGGTGATCGCGGTGCTGGGGGTTTTTGTGACCTTTTTCGGCGCGCTGACCCATCCGATCGTGCTCGGCATCGGAAACGCGCTGTTCCATGTCGGCGGCGGCCTCGGGACGATTGACGAGGACCGGAAGAAGGGCCTTCGGGGGCAGGCGCTCGGCATTTTTGTCGCACCGGGCGCGATGGGACTGTATCTCGGGACCGTGATCGGAAAGATCACCCCGGAAAACAAGTTCGGGCTCGGCGTCCTCGTGATCCTTTTTGCCTTTATGATTGCGACGATGATCCTCTACCTCGGTCTGTTTATGGCGGAGAGAAAGCGCCTTATTGAAGAGACTGGCACCCTGAAAAAGACACCGGAAAAGGCGCTGAAGGAAGAGCCGGAGAAAAATGAATTTCGGGCGTTTGGCGGCCTTTCCTTCCTCGCGGCAGTCCTCTGCTTTCTGGTCGTGGTTCTGCGATCCCACGTCGGCATGTCGATCGGCTTCTCCTGGAAGCAGGGCATCGGAATCGGCGTCCTTGCGACCGCGATGGTCGTCGGCGGAAAGATGCTCGGCGGAATCCTCGCGGCGCATATCGGGCAGAAGGTGACGGTCGCGGCTTCCCTTGCCCTTGCGGCGCTTTTCTACGCTTTTTCCGGAAATATCGTCTGCGGACTTCTCGCGCTCCTTCTTTTCAACATGACCATGCCGATCACGCTTCAGCTTCTCGTGGACCGCTTCCCGCACCTGGCGGGCTTCAGCTTCGGGCTTCTGACCTTTGCCCTGTTCCTGGGCTTTTTACCGACCTGGTTCCGCCTGGAGAACCCCCTTGCCGGAAACTGGATGGGGCTTCTTCTGAGCCTCGTGTCGCTTCTGATGCTTTTTGGCGCGGTTTTACTTCTCGACCGCGAGAAAAAGTAAGTATGTGTCATGCCGTCCACCCGCTGGCGCTCGATAAGTTCCACTGACGAAATCAAAGATTTCGAGTGTCACTTAAGGCATCCCATCCGTCTGTCACAAACCAAGGAGGTCTACTTGAACATCAGTCCTTCGATCCTGAGCATCCTGAAAGGCTTTGCCATCTCTCTTTCCCTGACACTTGTAATTGAACTTCTGATCGCTTTTCTTCTGAAGGTCCGCGGCAAGGCGGAGCTTCTGATCGTCGGGCTTGTGAACGTACTGACGAACCCCCTCGTTGTCCTGATCGTGTATTTCACAATGTTCCGTTTCCCGGCCTTTCGCTGGCCGGTGGAGATCGCGCTGGAGATCCTCGTGATCCCGGCGGAGGGGCTTCTGTACCGGGCGGCGAAGAAGAGCGGCTTTGCCTTCGAAAGGCCATTTCTTCTTGCGCTCGCGTGTAACGCCTGCTCCTACGGCTTCGGCCTTTTGCTGAATTTTCTTCGCGCCTTATAATCAGAAAGACCTTGAAAAAAGGCGGGCGGTATACTATTATGATATCATAATAAAAAGGGGGAACTGAGTTTTGAAAAAGACAGAAATTCAGGAACACGGATATGTGACGTATCCGAGAAGATTCCTGAGCTACAGATGGTTTAAGCCGCTTCTTGTCGGCCTGGTTTTTTTCGGGTTCTACATGGTTTTTGCGAATGTGGTGACCATACTTGCAGTCATATTGACAGGGAATCGGGAAGCGGCAAAACAGCTTTTTGAATCGCTCGCGCGGGGCTATGACGGCTTTGACGTCTACAGCGCGCCGGGGGCTCTGGCGACGGCAGGCAGTGTGGCGGTGATGATGCCGGCGCTGTTTCTTGCGGCGAAAATTATCAGAGACCGTCCGATCAGCTCCTATTCTTCGTCGATGGGCGGCTTCCGGATGGGCGTTTTCCTGAAATCGCTTCTGATTTCGCTTCCTGCGGTGATCCCGATGGTGATCACGCTGATCATCGACGGAAGGACCGGCGCGAACCGCTTCACGGCAGCGGGCTTTATCATCATCACGCTTTTAGGGCCCTTCCAGTGCATTGCCGAGGAATACATTTTCCGGGGCTTCCTGATGCAGACCTTCGGCGGCTGGTTTAAGATCTGGCCGCTTGCGGTGGTGCTGCAGGTCGCGGTCTTTGCCGCACTGCATCCCTACAATCTCGCCGGGATCGTCGCTGTCGCGGCCCTCGGTCTGGCCTTCGGCTTTCTGACCCATTATACGAGAGGCATTGAGGCTTCTTCGGCGCTGCATATTGTGAATAACATGCTGGCGTTCTATGCCTCGGGCCTGGGCTTCGGCCTGATTCAGAGTGAATCCACCTGGAGAGACACGATCATGAGCTGCGCGGCGATTGTGATCTATGTTGCGCTTGTCGTGCTTCTCAACCGGAAATTCCACTGGTTTGACAAAGTGAAAAAGGATGATGTGACGCCTTTCAATGCGCGCGTGGCCGCCCGGCTCGAAGCGCGAAAGAAGGGCTGATTCAGAATATTGAATTCTTTTAATGGAGGTTTTCATGAACAACCCGCATTATCATGAGGACATTCACCGGCTTCACGTCGGGATGATGCCCAGAAGATCCTACTATGTTCCCGCGTCCACGAGAGAGATCGCGGAATATCCCCGCGAGGTTTCGGACCGCGCGGTTTTCCTGTCCGGAGACTGGGCATTTTCCTATCACGAGAATGACCGTGAGCTGCCGGAGGGCTTCTATGAACGGGACTTCAATATTGACCGCTTCGACGTGCTTCCCGTGCCCGGCTGCTGGCAGATCTACGGCTACGGCAGAAACAACTACACAAATGTCCGCTATCCGATTCCCTTTGATCCGCCCTATGTGCCCGAGGACAACCCCTGCGGCATCTATATCCGCGAATTCGAGCTTGCCGACGATAATTTCGACAAGCACCTCGTATTTGAGGGCGTGGATTCCTGCTACTATGTCTGGGTGAACGGACAGTTCATCGGCTACAGCCAGATTTCCCACAGCCACTCGGAATTCGACATCACGAAGGCGGTTCAGCCAGGCCCGAACAGGCTCTGCGTGCTGGTTTACCAGTGGTCGGACGGCAGCTATCTCGAGGATCAGGACAAGCTTCGGATGAGCGGCATCTTCCGTGACGTGTACATCCTTCTTCGCCCGAAGAACCGTATCGAGGACTTCTTTATCCATCAGGAATTCAACAAGAGCTATTCGCGCGCGAAGCTTCAGATCGACACGAAGATCCGCGGAAATGTCAAGCTCTACGCCTGGCTCTACGACGCCGAGGGCAACGAGGTCGCGAGCGCCGAGGATAAGAATCCCGAGCTGAAGCTGCGTGACCCGATCCTCTGGAACGCGGAAAATCCCTACCTCTACACCCTCGTCCTCAAGGGCGGCAATGAAGTGATCGCGAAAAAGGTCGGCCTCCGGAAGATCGAGGTCGTGGGCGATCTGGTGACCATCAACGGCGAGCCTGTGAAGTTCAAGGGCGTCAACCGCCACGACTCGAGCGCGGAAAACGGCTACGCAGTTACCGTGGAGGAGATGTACCGCGACATTTCGATGATCAAGGCGCACAATTTCAATGCCCTCCGGACAAGCCACTATCCGAATTCGCCGCTCCTTCTGGAGCTCTGTGACGAAATGGGCCTCTACGTCATCGACGAGACCGACATCGAGATGCACGGCGGCGTCGAGCTTTACGGCGGCGGCTATATGACGAGCTACAACATTCTTGCGGACAATCCGGACTTCGCGGACGCGATTCTGGACCGCGTGGAGGCGAATGTTGAGCGCGATAAGAATGTGACCTCTGTCGTGATCTGGTCGCTCGGCAACGAGGCCGGCTACGGCGGAAACTTCGAAAAGGCCAGTCATTTCGTGAAGGACCGGGATCCCTCACGTCTGTGCCACTATGAAGGCTCGATTCATGCGGGCGGCTTCATTGACCCCGAGAAGAAGATTACCTTTGAATACAAGCGCTATAAACGCCAGGGAAATGCGCATGATTTCTCGGCGATCGATCTGTATTCGCGCATGTATCCCACGCTTCAGGAGATGGAGGATTACGCGAAGGACGGCATTGAGAGTGAGGGCATGAAGTTCCTTGCTTCGCGCTGCGGCGGCTTCAAGCGCAATGTCCCGATGATTCTCTGCGAGTACACCCACGCGATGGGCAACGGCCCCGGCGATACGGAAGACTACTGGCAGCTGATTTATAAATATCCGCGGCTCTGCGGCGCCTTCGTCTGGGAATGGTGCGACCACAGCGTCTATATGGGCAAGACTCCAGACGGCCGCGACAAATATTTCTACGGCGGCGACTGGGGCGATCGGCACAACGACGGCAATTTCTGCATGGACGGCCTGGTTTATCCGGATCGCACGCCGCATACCGGCCTCCTGGAGGTCAGAAATGTGCTGCGCCCGGTGCGTCTGGTGTCCGGCAAGGGACAGCAGTTCACCTTCCGCAACATGCTGGATTTCACGGACCTTGCGGGCCGCATCGGCATTGCTTATGAAGTCCGGAGAGACGGCGAGACAATCGCCGAGGGCATCTTCGCGGATCTTTCCTGCAAGCCGCACCGTACGGTTACGGTCACGATCCCCGAGGAGATTCCGGACGATTACCGTGTAAGCGTTCTGTTCCGCTATCTGAATCTTCTGACAGACTGTCCGGACTGGATGCCGGATGAGCTGGGCTATGACCAGTATCTGCAGGAAGTGATGACGGTCGACGTGGACATCGAAAGCGAGAAGGCGCCCAACTGCACGGATCTCGGGTCGGTTCTTGTGATCGAGGGCGAGAATTTCCGCTACGAATACGACAAGACGAAGGCGGCATTTACGAAGCTCGTCAATAACAACAGAAGCTTCATCAATGCGCCGATGTCGCTGAATATCTGGCGCGCGCCGACGGACAATGACCGTTCGGTGCGGCTTGAGTGGGAGAAGGCCGGCTATGACCGCGCGACGATCCGCAGCTACAGCACCGAGGTCTCCGAGAAGGACGGACTGCTGGTACTGACTGCGAAATTCGGTGTCTCGGCGATCTTCCTTCAGAAGTTCC
>CAMOZF010000101.1 GCA_946630765.1 uncultured Lachnospiraceae bacterium
CGTACTGCGGGAAAGAACTCGGAGATCGTGAAGAAAAAGCACCTGAGGAAGTGAGCGAAAAACCCAGGAAGATTGCCGGCCTGAACACAGTGCCGGTTCCGGAGGCTGTTCCGGTGCCGGTGCCCGTACCAGATCAGGGAGCGCTGAAGGAACCCGTGCCGGCGCCGACGCCGGACATCCCGGATTACCGGAAGCTGCCCTGAGCGGAATCTACAGTGAAGGAAGGAGACAGCATGGACAAGAACATTCCGCTTTACGACACCAGTCTGTCCATTCAGGAGAGAGCTGAATGGGTGGTGTCACAGATGAGCCTCGAGGACAAATTCGAAGGCTTTGCACGGGGCCTTCGGGTGTCCTCTCTCGGGATCGAGGCCCGGACAATCTGCGGCGAGGGCGCACACGGCGTACAGGCGAGAGCCGGGCAGCGCGAGGCCTACGAGCCGACCCCGACGACCTCATTTACACAGCCGATCGGCATGTCGGGGACATTCGACGTTGAACTGATCAACCGCGCCGGCGATGTGACCGGCAAGGAATCCCGCGCCTTTGGAAATTCCGTCGGAAAGGGCAGCGGGGCGATGCGCCTCGCGCCGACCGTGGACCTCTGCCGCGACCCGAGATGGGGCCGGAACGAGGAAGGCTACGGCGAGGATCCGTATCTGACCGGCAAAATGGCCAGCGCCTACATCCGCGGCATGCAGGACGAGCACAATTACGACGGCTCGCCTGTGGAGGAAGGCGCGCGCGGCGACCGGATCCGCACGGCTTCCACGATGAAGCATTTCTACGCGAACAACCAGGAGAACCGCAGATGCTTTGACAACTTCGACATCAGCGACAAGGTGAAATACGACTACGAGCTGGAGCCCTACCGCTACTGCTGCCTCGAAGGCCACGCGGAAGCCGTCATGACCTCCTACAACGAGATCAACCACCTGCCGGCAATGCTGAACCACGAGGTGCAGGACATTCTGAAGGATCAGTGGGGCCTGAAGTACGCGATGACGGACGGCGGCGACTTCCTGCAGACCGTGAATTTCCATCACTACTATGAATCGCACGCCGAGTCTCTCGCGGAGGGCGTGAAGGCCGGCGTGGACGCGATGCTTGATGCGCCGAATAAGGTTGCGGAAGCTGCGAAGGAGGCGTATGCGCGCGGACTTATCACGGAAGAGGAGATGGATAAGTCGCTTCTCTGCACCGCGACGACCCTGATCCGCATGGGCTTCTTCGATCCCGTGGATCCGTATGCGGACCTTGATATGGCGGATGTCGGTACGGACGAGGCGAAGAAGATTTCTCTTGAAATGGCCAAGGCTTCCAGCGTCCTTCTGAAGAACGAGAATGCCTTCCTGCCCTTCTCGAAGGACGACGATATCGCCCTGATCGGCGACGTCGGAAACCGCTGGTACTCCGACTGGTACTGCGGAAAGCCGATCTACAAGGTGACGCTCCGGGACGGCCTCGAGAAGAAGCTGCATCGTACGGTTCCCTTTGACAACGGCCTCGATCTGATCCGGCTGAAATTCGGCGGCAAATACCTCGGTGCGAGCGTTTCGGCGCCTGCCCGCCCGCCCTTCTCTGACGAGCCGGATGCGGAGCTTGTGCTTGTGGACAAGGCGGAGGACGCGGTGATATTTGAACATACGAACTGGGGTGAGGGCTCGAACTTCCTCTTCGCGCCGGCTTACGGAAAGTATCTGGATGTCGATAAGGAAGGAAAGGTGAGCATCCGTGCGCTCGATCCCTTCGCCTGGTTTGTGACGACCAGCTTTACGATCGGCGAAAAGGGCGCTCAGTGCCTGCCGGTTCCGAGAAGCGCGAACAGCATTGAGCTGGACCGCTACTGGAATGACGAGCCGGGCGAGATCCAGATTTACTGCTTCGGAAAACGCGCGCTTCGCGTTGTGGACGGAAAGCTCTGCACGGATCCTCTCGTGCGCGCTGCGGCGGAGTCCAATACGAAGGAAGGCGGAAATGTGGCGGAGAGCTGGGAAGGCTCCAAAGAAGCTCCGTCCGCACTCACGGTGGAAATTGTGAGCTCCGGCATTGAACGCGCCAAGGCGCTCGCGAAGGCGCATAAGAAGGTCATTGTCGCGATGGGCTGCAACCCGGTCGTGAACGCGAAGGAGGAGATCGACCGCCGCACGATCGCGATGATCCCCTCGCAGGAGCGTCTTGTCGAGGCGGTGTACGGGGAGAACCCGGACACGCTCGCGGTGCTTCTTGCGAATTACCCCTACGCGATCAACTGGATGCAGGAAAATGTTCCTGCAATCCTTCTTACGGCAACCGGCTCGCAGGACATGGGCCACGGCCTTGCGTCCGCGATCTTCGGCGAAACGAACCCGGCGGCGCGTCTGCCGATGACCTGGTACAAATCGGATGCGGACCTTCCGCCGATGGAGGATTACGACCTCATTAAGAATCCGAGAACCTACCGCTACTTCGACAAGCCGGTGCTGTATCCCTTCGGCTACGGGCTGTCGTATACGAGCTTCGGCTATGCGGATCTCTCGGTCGGGAAGTGCGAAAAGTGCGGCGGCCTGAAGGCTTCCGTACAGGTGACGAATACCGGCGAAGCTCTCGGCGACGAGGTGGTGCAGCTGTATATCAAGCGGCTGTCGCCTTCGGAGACGGTTCATCCGCTGAGAAGGCTCGTGGGTTTTGTCCGTCTTCACGACCTGAAGCCAGGCGAGACCAGACTCGCGGAATTTAAGGTGAACCCCTGCGATCTCGAGATCTACGTGGAAGGCTTAGGCAAGAAGATCGTCGAACCCGGCAGGTATCTTGTGTACGCCGGCGGAAACTGCCTCGATGAAGCCGTATCGGCAGAGATTGAACTGTAAGTTATGAATTATCTCGGAAAGCTGAAACAAACCATTCTTTCTCCGCTTCGGGGCGGCAGAGGCTTTGATATCCGGAATATCCGACCCGGCATGCTGGTCTATCTTCTTGCCTATGTCCTGGAGCTTGTGTTCTACTGCGTCCGCGGACATTACATCTATGTGGAAACCCGCATGTTCGGGCTCTCCGGAAGTACGCTTGGCTATGCCTTTCATGTGGTCGGATCGCTTGTCATCATGCTCCTCTGGAATCCCCGCTTTAAGAAGCTGATCTACATTTCGGTTTTTCTTTTCGCGGCGGGATTTCTTCCGGCGATCTTTGTGCCGGAAGGGACGCTGAAGCTCATCCTGATCTGCTTCGGCATGGCGGGACTCGGCGGCGTCGTGAGCGCCTGCCGCTGCGGCTACGCCTTCGTCGCGAACAACACGGAGCGGCTCGTGGGCATGTCGGTCATGATCATCCTGGTTGCCCTCATCCACCGGATGGACTGGAGCGGCATCGAAAACATCTTTACAAACCGGGTGCTTCCCGTCATCGTGATGGCGGGCCTCATTTTCTGCCTGCTGCGCTTCAGAGAAGGCGACTTCGAGGTCCGGGAGGAGATCGGTCCCGAAGACCGAAAGGGCCTGTACTGGGCCTTCGGCTTCTTCACGGCGTACTTTGCGGTGGACGGACTGATCTATGATCTTGCGAACACGGCGCGGGAGACCAAGGCGGTTTTCATGGCGATCGGAATGATCGCGGCGGGGCTGCTGCTTTTCACGCTGATCGGCGTCCTGAAGCGGAATGTTCAAAGGGTCTGGAATCTGTTCTTCGTGCTGCTCCTTCTCGGCGCGGGCTTCGTGGCGATCCGTTCCTATGCCGAGCTTCCGCGCCTGCAGAACCTGACGCTCGGGCTCAGCGTGATCGGCTGGCCGCTCGCGATCTATATGCTCGCCTGCGCGCTGAACCGTTTCGCGAGCTACCGGCTCCTGAAACAGTGCACGCTGATCTTTGCGCTTCTGTCGCCGCTGACTTCGATGATGGATTATCTCGTGCAGGATCTCCTGCCGGAAAAACTTCAGCTTATCGGGCTCGGATACGCGGCGCTCTTCATCGTGCTCTACGTCCTCACGCTTCCCTACAGCACGAAGCATCTTTTCTCGCAGCTGTGGGTGGACGATATGAACGAGGCCGATATGAAGAAGCTCGCGGAGGAAGAAAAGGATCCCTTTGACGCGTTCAATCTGACGCCGCGGCAGCGGGAAGTCTGCGAACACCTGCTGTCCGGAAAGACCTACCGGCAGACCGCGGCGGAGATGGGACTCTCGGAATCCACCGTCAAGATGCACGCGTCTGAGCTTTATAAGCGCCTCGGAATCCAGAGCCGCGTCGAGCTGTTCCGCATGTTCGGCACGAAGTAGAATAAATTGAATCTATCGTAAGCCCTCCCGTAAAAAGGAGGGCTTTTTTCGTGCAAAAACGAGCGGTATAGCCGCACCTGTCCAAAAGTACGTATTGTTTTTGTGCGTATCTGATGTTATTTTCCACTTGTAAGCTGGAGAAGCAGTAAAAGGGGCTGCGTCTTTTTGTTATGCATAGAAACCTCTCGATGAGAGGAAATACAAGGAGGAGAATATGAAGAAGTTGTTCATGTTGCTGCTTGCGGGAGTCATGGCGCTGTCCTTGGCGGGATGTTCGGGATGCTCGATTCCGGGAACGGATCAGAAGGAGAGTACGACAGCGGCTCCGGCCGAAACCAGGAATGATACGGATACAAAATCTGACGAAGAGACTGAGGAAAAGACAGAGGCGAAAACGAATGCTCCCGCCGAGAGTGCAAAGCTTGACGGAAAGCTGCATCTCATTGATCTTGACGACAGGGATCCTTCGATCCTTCGCGGCGTGATTATCAAAGGCAACCAAGCCGGCACTGCGGACGGCTTCAACAGCAAAGAGTCTTCCCTTACCGACGTCCGCTGCATCTTTGAACTGAACGAGTGGGTTGAATTCTACCCGGACACAGACAAAGATTACGCGCTTCGCGTCTGGATACTCAAGCACCGCGACGATCAGGAGTATTACAACAACTGCAAGTTCTCCGATCTGATGCCGAACTTTGCAAACTACTGCGACCTGCACTATCCCGCAGACGAGGAGAATCCGGATGAATGGTGCTGGGGCAGCTTCTACCTGAACAAGGATGACTGCGAACCGGGCTATTATGATTTTGTTTTCACCTACGAGGGAAAAGCGATCGCCACCCTGCTGACCCGCTTCTATAAAGAAGAAGAGCTTTCCGGTAAATCCGACGCAGAGCTTGAGAAATTAATGAGAGAATGAGCAATTGAAATGATTTGCGGAGGCGCTCCCGTGAAGATCAGACTGAAAAAGGAGGATTGAAACGATGAAAAAACTGTTTTGTTTGATTTTTGCTGCTCTTCTTGTGCTGGGACTTGCGGGCTGCGGAAAAGTGAAGGATCTTGCTGAAAATCTGGCGGAAAACGCCGGGAAGGAAGAGAAGGAAGACAACAATGGCAGCGGAAATACCTCCGGGAAACTGAAGGAAGGCCAGTGGCCCGAGTCTGTTTACGGGCCTCTTGGGATCGATGCGCCGAAAACAAACGGGAAAATTGTTTATACCGAGCTGATCGACGAAGGCTCGTATCAGTATGGAGTTTATTACGACGGCGTGACACGGGAGGAATTTGTCGCCTGGACCGACGCGCTGTTCCAGAAAGGCTTCCGCGCGCATGACCGGGACAAAGAGCGCATTCAGGAAAGCTACGACTACGACACCATGATTTACCTGCCGGAGGAAAAGCAGGCTTACCGGATGAGACTCAGCTTCGAGTTCGACAGTCCCATGACCTTTGAATGGTACGACGAAGACAACAAAAACTTCGATATTCACTGGGAGAAGGACGAGGACGGATACGAATACGGCTATATTCAGTACAATCTCTCGATCTCCCTGAACCCGATGGATACGACGCAGAGCTTCGAAGGGGAGCTTTCGCAGTTTGGCATGAAGGCGGAGGACTTTAAGGACATCCCGAATATCCGCGCCGTTTCTCTCGGAAAAGGCGATTTCTCGGACGCCGCGACCTTCCGCTTCTACGCGGATCACGTGACGACCGAAGAGGAGCACGAATTTATCCGAAAAAAACTCATCGACAAGTTCGCGGAGGGCGGCTGGAAGTTCTATCACGCCTTCAATACCGAGCAGGAGCTTTCCGCGGACGAACTGAAGGACCAGGGTATCGGAAGCTATTACGTTGCGAAGGACGATCAGCTGTACCTTCTCATGGTCGATCCGGACTCCGAGTATGGTGAATTCGGCGGCGGATACGGCATCTATATCCAGAACGCGAAGCGATAAAACCGGCCTCGATTGAAAAACGATTCCGGAAGAAGGGAAAAGAAAGGATGTTTTTTGTATGAACAGGATCGTAATAAAAAAGATCGTATCCGCAGTCCTCATATTTGTATGCGTGCTGTCCGGCATGCGTTTTTCCGTATCGGCGGCGGGAGAGGAGAAGCTGCCCTTCCAGCTGATCGCGCCCGCCTATGTGACTGCTGAGTGGCTTGAAACAAATGACTCACCGACCACCACCAAGATCACCTACAGTCTTTCAAACGAGATGACCGACTTCTTCAAGCAGCTCGAGAATGCACATCTCGACGACAATTACGAAGAGTTCATGTCCAAGTACGGCATCGACGAAATCAGCATGACGACGCAGGTCGACTGGGCGGTCGATGATGTAAACGATCCGGTCTCCGGCTGGCACAGCAACGAATTCTGGAAAGGCGTCCCGGAAGCAGGCATGGGCTTCGGATACGACAGCGAAGGCTGCTGCCGCGTCGGCGAATGGGACATTGTGGACGGCTGGATCGGAAACGGGACGGAGACCGTCAATGA
>CAMOZF010000102.1 GCA_946630765.1 uncultured Lachnospiraceae bacterium
TCTGCAGGGGAAGCGCGCAGATGCTTTGAAGCGCCGTGACGGTTTCCCGCATCATTTTCGGCTCGTCGATGCCCGGAAGGCCGACATTCACGTCCAGAATGTCCGCGCCGGCTTCTTCCTGCTCGATGCCCTGAGACAGAATATAGTCGATGTCATGCTTCTGAAGCGCTTCTTTGAAGCGCTTTTTTCCGGTCGGATTGATCCGTTCGCCGACGATATAGGGCTTCTCGCCGATCCGAAGCGCATGCGTGAAGCTTGCGATCAGGCAGTCGTTTTTTTCTACCGGCAGCTGATAGGGAATGTCCCGGACCGCTTTGATCATCGCCTGGATATGCGCCGGCGTGGTGCCGCAGCAGCCGCCGAGGATCTGGACGCCGAGCTTCGCAATCTCCTGCATTGCCGAAGAAAATGCCGCAGGATCCAGGGGGTACAGGGTCCGGCCATCCTGAACATAGGGAATGCCGGCATTCGGCGTGATAATGACCGGAAGCGAGCTGAGCGACATAAACTGTCTGACCAGCGGCAGCATTTCCACGGGTCCGAGTCCGCAGTTCATGCCGATCGCCGAGACGCCGAGGCCCTCGAAGATCGCAATGACGGCGGCGGGGTCCGCACCTGTCAGGAGCTTCCCCGTGCGGTCAAAGGTGAAGGTCACGCAGACCGGAAGGCTGCTGTTTTCCTTCGCGCCGAGGACGGCGGCCTTCGCCTCATAGCTGTCCCCCATGGTTTCGATGAGGATCAGGTCGGCGCCGGCTTCTTCGCCGGCCCGCGCGAGCTCGCCGTACAGCTCGACCGCGCGGTCGAAGCTGAGATCCCCCAGCGGCTCAAGAAGCTTTCCCGTCGGTCCCATGTCGAGCGCGACAAGGCCGTCGCTTTTCCCTGCACGCGCACGGGCGCGCTTCGTGATCTCCACGGCCGCGCGGGCGATTGTCGGGACTTCTCCCGGGAATTTCAGATCATTGAGGCCGAAGGTATTGGTGTTGACGATGACGGAGCCTGCGCTGTAGTATTCAAAGGCAAGCCGCTCGATCTCCTCCGGGCGCGTGAGATTCCAGCGCTCCGGCAGCTCCCCGGGCGGCAGTCCGCGCGCCTGCAGGATCGAGCCGGTGCCGCCGTCCCAGAAAAGGCGTTCCGTACGAAGCCGTTCAATTACTGTTTTCATGGTCATTCCTTTCTGGCTGTACGCCGATCAATGCGGTCACCGATTTGCCGGGCGTCATCAGAAGCCCCTCCGTCAGGGACAGGCCGATCTCTTTCTGCGCGTTCAGGACCTGAATGATATTTTTCTGGACTTCCAGGGAAAGGTCCCCGTAGCCCGGGGAATAGCGCGGCCGGAGCCGGAGCGCCTGCTTTTCCGAAAGAACCCGCAGCTCCTCATTCAGCCGGTTGCAGATTTCCTCGATCATTTCCGCGGAAACCGCCTGCAGGATCACGGAATCCGAGATCCTTTGGACGCCCGCGCGCCGGATCAGAAGATCGGGACCCGGCCCGAGCGTTGCGGCAAAAAGGATCACCGCCCTGCAGTCCTGAAGGTTTTTCATCAGATCCCGGCTTTTCGTATCAAATGCCCCTTCGAGGATGAGATGCGCCGCATCTTCTTTGGAATCCGCCTGCTCTTCCGGCGTTTTCAGTGGGAAACTTCTGAAAACCGCCTTCGGGCGGATCACGCGCTCCAGATGTTCCTTCGCCGCCTGAACCGCTTCTTCGATGCGCGGCTCCGGCGTCTCCTGCCGGTAGCCGAGGTAGCGGTACACCTCCCGCAGATTCAGATCGGGGAAGTCCGCTTCATATTCGCGTTTTCCGTAAACCGGGAAGATGTTCATCCGTCTTTCCTCTGAAGAATGTCCGAAAGATTCCGAAGAATCCCTTCCGCAACATCCGGCTTGTTCATTGAATAGACGTGGATATGGGTAATGCCGTTTGCGAGAAGATCAATGATCTGTTCGCTCGCGTACACGATGCCGGCTTGCTTCATGGCCGCCGGATTCTCTCCGAAATAGTCGACGATCGCGCGGAAACGCTCTGGAACATTGGTGCCGGACATTTCGACGGAGCGCTGCAGCTGGGCAGCGGTTGTGATCGGCATGATGCCCGGGAGGATCGGCACGCGGATCCCGATTTCCCGGACCCGGTAGAGGAAATTGTAGTAGATATTGTTGTCGAAAAACATCTGCGTCGTCAGAAAGTCGGTACCCGCGTCGACCTTTTCCTTCAGATGCCGGATGTCCTCGGATTTATGCGCGGACTCGACATGCCCTTCAGGGTAACAGGCGCCGCCGATGCAGAAATCTCCGAGTTCGTGAAGCTCCGCCACAAGGTCGGATGCGTGCATGAAGTCGGTTTCGGCCGGCCGGTCCTTCGGGAAATCGCCCCGAAGCGCCAGAATATTTTCGATTCCGAGCCGCTGGTATTCGCGGACCGTTTCGATCAGGCTCTCCCGGCTCTGCGTCACGCAGGTCAGGTGCGCGAGAACCGGAATGCCGGAGCTTTTCTGCAGCTCGCCGGCAATCCGGGCCGTATAGCGGGAACGTCCGCCGCCCGCGCCGTAGGTCACGCTGATATAGTCCGGCGAGAGCGCGGCGATTTTGCCCGCAGCCTGCAGGACGGAATCGATGCCGGCAGTGGTTTTCGGGGGAAAGATTTCAAAGGAGATGGTCGGGAAAGGTTCATTGATCCGGTCGAGTATGCGCATGTCGGTGCTCCTTCTTCAAAAGATAGAAGCATTATACATTATTTTTTTTTGAAAATCAATTTGTCCGACTGCAAAAACCGCCGCTTTTCGCAGCTTCGGCAAGTCGTCTTTCCGCATTGAATCTAAACGGCGGCTGTGTTAAAATAGTGATAATATCTGATCCGACAAGGAGCCGCTGAATGGACCGTCCGCTTTTAACAAAAGAACAGAAGATCATGTCACTTCCCGAAAATATCCGGGAGGTGCTTCGGCAGTTCTCCGAAGACGCGAAAGCCGCCTTCGGGGAGAAGCTTCGGGGCGTCTATCTGCACGGCTCCGCGGTGATGGGCTGCTATAATCCTGAAAAAAGCGACCTGGATCTTCTGGTGGCTGTCGATGAAGAACCGGAGGATCCGAAGAAGCTGCAGTTTATGGCGCAGGTCCTTGCGCTTTCTTCAAAGGTATCGAAAAAGGGTATTGAAATGAGTGTCGTGCCCGTGTCCGCCTGCCGGCCCTTTCAGTATCCGACACCGTTCTTTCTGCATTTTTCCGAGGCGCACCGCGCGTGGTTTCAGAAGGATCCCGGGGATTACGTCCGGAAAATGAAGGGCACGGACCCGGATCTTGCGGCGCATTTTACGATCCTCTGGCACTATGGAATCTGCCTCTGTGGCGCGCCGGTTTACGAGGTTTTCGATCTGCCGGACAGTAAAAGCTACCTCGACAGCATCATGCAGGACATCGGGGACGCGCCGGAAAATATCCGGGAGGATCCGGTGTATTTTACGCTGAATCTTCTCCGGGTGCTGGCCTACAGGGAAGAGAATCTGATCCTTTCGAAAAAACAGGCCGGAGAATGGGCGTTGAAAAAGCCGGAGCTTTCGGAAGGAGCGCCGCAGATCCGTGCGGCACTTCAGGCATATTCGGAAGAAGCCGAAGACCGTGCGCTTCTTCCTGAAAAAGACCCGGAAACCTTTGCCGGATCGCTTCTTGACAGAATTAAGAAGACTGAGATGACGTCCCGAAGAAGCTGGCAGCTGACGGAAGAAGGCGTCGCCGTATGTCTGGAGGACCGGGTCCTCCGGGTCCGCTCAAATGACGAACTTTCCCGGGTCATGAAGCGCGGGCGGGCCTCCGGGCGGGAATTTTCGGAAACGCTCCGCCGCATTTACCGGGAGAGAAGAGGGCAGGAGCTTGCGATCTCTGCAAGATCCCTGTATGCCGAGATCCGTCTCCATGCCTTTTCCGACCGGGTCTTCTGCGCCTTTTCGGCGCTTTTTACGAAGCTTCATCTGAAGCCGCTTCAGAAGCTGTTTGACCGCCTTCACGTGCACGCCTTCCAGATCGACTGCGGAGAGCGGAGCGTCGACCGGAACCGGATCGTTTTTGATCTTCTGTCCGGGATTTTTGGGTGAGAACTGTTCAGCCCATTTGAAATGCTTCGCAGATCTCTGCGCGGAGGTCAGAGAGGCTTCGCCTCCAGACCTCCCCGGATAAAAACGACAAGAATCAATCTGGAATACAAGTATTCCATCTGTGATTCTTGACGTTTTATCCAGGGGCTGAACAGGTACAAATCAGCACAAATGACAATAGCATGCTATTGTTTTTCGTGGTATAATATCAGTATTAAATGATAAGGAGAAGAGCATGCTGGGAAAACTGATCGCTTCTGATAAGAATTTCTATAAGACGGTTGCGTTTGTCGCGCTGCCGATCGCTGCGCAGAGCCTGATTACGGTCGGCGTCAATATGATGGACACGATCATGGTCGGCCAGGTCGGCCAGAATGAGCTGTCCGCGGTGTCTCTTGCGAATACCTTCATCAACATTTATCATATTCTGTGCATGGGACTTTCGATGGGCGCATCGGTTCTGGTGGCCCGTTTCTACGGGATGAAAAACCAGACCGACATGAAAAAGAGCGTGGCGATCATGCTGCGGCTCACCGTCGGAATCGCCGCGCTTTTCGCGATTTTCACGGCGGTCGCGCCGACGACGATCATGAAGATCTACACGAAGGAGCAGCCGATCATCGAGTTCGGCGACACCTACCTTCGCTGGTCGGTTGTAACCTATTTCATGCTCGGCCTGTCGCTCACGACGACGATCGTGCTTCGCGCGGTCGGCAAGGCGAAGATTCCGCTGATCACCTCGATCGCCGCCTTTTTCATCAATGTCGGCGCGAACTGGATCTTTATTTTCGGCAAGCTCGGCGCACCCAAAATGGGCGTTGCGGGCGCGGCGCTCGGCACGCTGATCGCGCGCGTTTTCGAATTCGCCATCATCTGCGGATATCTTTTCTTCAAGGACGAGGCCATTCATTTCCGGCTGAAGGATCTTTTCATGAAAACCGGCGACCTGCTCGGCGAGTACATCCGCATCAGTATCCCGGTCCTGATCTCGGACGGTATCCTCGCGCTCGGCAACAACTCGGTGGCCATGGTCATCGGCCGGATCGGCGGCGATTTTGTCGCTGCAAATGCCGTGACGACCGTGACGCAGCAGCTCAGCTCCGTTCTGACGCAGGGCTTCTCGCAGGCCGGTGCAATCATTACCGGTCAGACGCTCGGCGAGGGCAGAAGGGAAGATGCGCAGGATCAGGGCTATGCCTTCCTTGGCGTCGGCTTCCTTCTTGGACTGTTCTCAGCGGCGGTCATTCTCGCAATCAGCACGCCGGTCATCAATTCCTACCATCTGAATGAAAACACGCAGCAGATCGCGCATCAGCTGATGAACGCGATCGCGATCATTATGCTCTTCCAGTCAACGAACAGCATCATGACGAAGGGCGTGCTCCGCGGCGGCGGCGACACGAAGGTCCTGATGGCCGCCGACAATATTTTCCTCTGGGTCGCATCGCTTCCCCTGGGAATCCTCGCAGGCCTCGTCCTGCACCTGCCGGCCTTCTTCATCTACTTCTTCCTGAAAATCGACCAGGTCCTGAAGGCGATCTGGTGTGTGATCCGCCTCCGCTCCGGCAAGTGGATCAAGAAAATCAAGAGCTCTTCAGAGAAGTAAGGGACGCTGAAATCGTTCAGTGCCCGGCCTCACAACGTTCCATCACCAGCACCCAGCCTCGTTCGGCTCGGGTGCTGTTTTTTGTCTCTTGACAGTTTCCGGCGGCGGTGGTATTTTTATCAAAACGGCGCTTGAAAAATGCCGCAGTGAACGTGAAAATGTTTTATTACAGGAGGAAAATGCTATGCCGGATTTATCCAAGTATGATAACCCGTGGTTCAGAGATGACGACGAATCGATCCTCGAGATCTATGATCTTGAGACCGGAAAGTGCACCGTTCTGAAAGAGTACGACAAGGTCATCGAGGCGCCGAACTGGTCGCCGGACGGAAAGGCGCTGTACTACAACAGCGAGGGCCGCATCTGGCGCTATGATCTGGAGAGTGGAGAGGACGTCATGGTTGATTCGGGCTTTGTCGATGCCTGTAACAATGACCATGTTATCAGCTTTGACGGAAAAATGCTCGCCGTGTCCCATGGCACCAGGGAGGATCACCAGTCCCGCGTCTATACGCTCCCGATCGAGGGCGGCGTTCCGAGACTGATTACCCCGCTTGCGCCGAGCTATCTGCACGGCATCTCGCCGGACGGAAAGACGCTGGCCTATTGTGCCTGCCGCGACGGCGAATTTGACATCTACACGATCCCGGTGGAGGGCGGCGTTGAAACGCGTCTGACCTTCGCACACGACCTGAATGACGGCCCCGAGTACGATTCGGCCGGCGAATACATCTGGTTCAATTCGGTCCGCACCGGCCTGATGCAGGCCTGGCGCATGAAGGCCGACGGCTCCGAGCAGACGCAGATGACCTTTGATGAAGAATGGAACACCTGGTTCCCGCATATTTCTCCGGACCGCGAGAAGGTTGTAATGATTGCCTATAAGAAGGGTGATCTGAAGCCCAACGAGCATGTGCCTCACAAGCACGTCGAGCTCCGCCTGATGAACGCCGACGGCTCCGATGTGCGCACCATTGTCAAACTTTTCGGCGGCCAGGGCACGATCAACGTCAA
>CAMOZF010000103.1 GCA_946630765.1 uncultured Lachnospiraceae bacterium
TTTACTGTATGACAGCCCCTGTCAGCCCTGCCCGGTGACGGCCATTTCCTTGACGACGCCGTCGCGGATGGAGAGGACGCGGTCGGCGTAGTCGGCGGACTGGCGGTCGTGCGTGGCCATGATGATGGTCTGGCTGTAGACCCTGGAGGCGCGCGACAGAAGGCGGATGACTTCTCTGGAGGTCGCGGCGTCGAGGTTTCCGGTCGGTTCGTCGGCAAGGATCACGGCGGGCCGGATTGCAAGGGCTCTTGCGATTGCGGTCCGCTGCTGCTGTCCACCGGACATTTCGCCGGGGAACTTATCTTTGCAGTCTTCGATTCCGAGGGTCTTCATGATGCCGAGGATCGTTTCTTCCTCTTCTTTTCTGTCGTCGAGCCGGATCGGCATGATGATATTTTCATAGGCCGTATATTCGGGGAAGAGACTGTAGTCCTGATGAACAAATCCGACCTTCCTCCTTCTGAGTCTCGACAGGGCATTGTCGGAAAGCTTCAGCACACTTTTCCCCTGAAGGAGAATGTCGCCCTGATCCGGCACATCCAAGGTCCCGAGAAGGTTCAGAAGGGTCGATTTCCCGGAACCGGATTTTCCGACAATAACCGTGAACTCGCCTTCCGAAAAGCTCAGTGTACAGGGTTTCAGCGCCTCCACGGCAACCGCGGAGGAATGATAGGTCTTCGCAATATCAAGCGCTTCCAAAATGATCGAACTCATAGGATTCCCTCCTTCTCCATTGCGCGCTTCCCGGTATGATAGCCGAAAAGGACCAGTCCGAGAAACAACAGTATGACAAACAGTAAAAGATACTGGATTCCCGAACGAAAAAGCACACTTTCCAGAGATAAAAGCAGGTGTTTATCCGTCCATTTTTTGAGAAAAACGGATTCGGTGAGGCCCGGCGAGGAACTGAAGCTCTTGTAGGCCGAGACGAAAAACCAGACCACACCCGCCAAAAAGCCCAGGAAAACCGGAAGGGCTTCCCGGCTCTCCGCGCGGAGAAGCATCAGACGGTACTTGTGCGCGTTCAGGCCGATTGCCCGGAGCCGTCTGCTTTCCGCCGCATTTTCCGACGCCCGGATCTCTGCAAAGTTTTTCATGATGATCAGGTACACGATGACCGTCATCAGCCCGAGCATTCCGTAGATCAGAAGCGGCCGTACCGCATACAGCAGAATGGACGATCTCTTGGATTCCGCCCAGTTGTAGAATTCTTTGTTCCTGAAGCCTGCCGCATAGGCGGAAAGAATCTTATCCGTCGCTTCATAGGACGAAAAGCTGTTGAAATGGAACAGAAAATGATTGTCGACATATTCCGGCACTGGATTCTCGAGAAGACGAAGCTCCTCCTTCAGGCCGTCCGCCATAAAGACCGTGAACATGGTATTCATTACATAATTCATATAGCTGTACGGCAGAATGCCCCGCTGTAATACGGATGCGGGAACTTCCAGACTGTGCTTTTCATCAACAGTAAAGATCCGGATCAGATCGCCGTCCTGGGGCGGAAGGCCTTCCGGCAGGGGTTCCTGTCCGCTTACCGTGAACAGCTCCTCGGGAACCGTCATAAAGATTCTTTCTCCCCGAAGGACCTGTTCAATCTGTTCTTCACTGAGCGAGGCGCCGAAATCTTTCAGCATCTTCCGGAATTTCCCGGGCTCCGATACCGTATTGATCGCACAGAGCGTCTTTTCAGGCAGCGTATGATACTTTGTTTCCCCGTCAAAGTAATACCCGGTCTGAAGGTCCGGCCGCTCGCTGATCCCCTCAAATGTAATGAAATGCGTCGTATCCCAGACCATGCCCTCAACACTGTCAATGCCGGGGCCGGATGAAAGCTGCGCGATTTCTCCGGGATCCGGGCCGTAGCCGGGATCAATCACGAGCCCGCCGGTTGTTCCCCCATCGATGATCTCCTCTCCGTCTTCGGAAATCATCCGGTATTCATATTCCAGCTGTTCCGGCGCAAAAACCGTCAGTTCAAAATCCGGCCGTTTGTTTTCGTCGGAATAATACCGCAGCGCGTCATAAACCGCTTTTCCGCAGAACAGCATAAAAGAGACGGCCACCACGGTAAAAACCGCTGCCGCGAGCCCTGCGCGCCTTTTCAGGATCCGGCGGCGCAGGAAGAAGTCCTCGCCCGGGGCCTTCAGCCGCGGAAGCCTTCTTCGGATCGTCCGAAGCTGCGAAGGCCTCAGCGCCTTCGCTTCCTTCCCGGGTTCTCGGCTTCCGGAGCGAAGGACGATCAGAAGAACCGCCAGTAAGACAGACCCGAAAACCGCCCCAAGCTGTACGAGAAAGACCTTCCCTTCAAAGGCGAAAAAGCCCTGAAGTCCGAGCGCGCCGGCACTGATCCTGCAGATGATAAAGGCCGCAAGATACGAAAGCCCGATGCCGAGCGCCGCCGGGACGGCTGCGGAAATGCCGCATTCCAGCGCCAGAATTCCCGAAAGCTTCCATCTCGTACAGCCAAGCATCCGAAGCCTGTACAGCGCCTCCCGCCGTCTGTCGGCATAGGACGACAGGACGAAGCTGATCGCAAAGGCCGCAAGGACAATCAGCATCACGCGCACCTGCCAGAAAGACGCGTCCCCGAATATTCCGGTGTCATAGGTATAGGAATTGAAACTCAGCGCGATTTCCTGATCGGAAACCGTCTTCGAGAAGGCGTCGTAGAATTCCCCGGCATCCACCTTCCGAAGCGACGGATCCATCCGGTAAAAGGTCCGGCTGTCGATTTCCTCCCCGTAGCTGCCAAGCTCTTCCTCTGTTACCAGAAAATCCGGGTAATAAAACGGCGCGATCGCTATCCACTGCCCGCTGAAGGGCTTCAGGATTCCGACCAGGGTATAGCTTTTCTCGATAAGCTCTTCCTCTTCTCCTTCCGTTTTGTAGTAGAAGCGGATCTGCTGCCCCGTCTCATAGCTGTAGCCGAGCTTTGAAAGCGTCGAGAGATCAGCCGCAATTTCATCGTTCTTCTCAGGGAAATGGCCTTCATAGAGGGAAATCCGTGAAAAAGACAGAATCTCTTCATCCGCAGATCCGATCTTCCTCCCGAGCATCTTTCCGTTCTCATCCGTCAGCCGGACGCCGGAGCATTTCAGGCTTCCCTTCCCGATCAGATACGGATGCGCCAGATTTTCCGAATCGGACGCAATGATCCAGTCGCCGTAGCTGTCCCTGTTTTTCTCCAGCAGGTAGAACTTCAAAATGCTCCCCGCCATCAGAACGCCGGACATGAAAAACGCAGCGATCAGCGTGACAATAAAGGTCAGCGTGAGTTCCTTTTTTCTCCGCCGCATTCCGGTAAGAATCATTTCAATCACAGTCATCACCGTCCTTTCTTCCTCTGTCTGATTCCTACAGTGACGATTATACGGCCGTATCCTTACAGGAACCTTACAAAGGGCGGAGAAAAACCTGCTTTTCTCTGTTATTTCAGAAGAACGTATTTCGGAAGAAGAACCGTGAAGCGAGCGCCGCCGTCCTCGGGATTTTCTGCGGTAATTCTGCCCTTATGGCCCTCCACGATCAGTCTGACCAGATTCAGCCCGAGCCCGACATGGCCCTTTTTCATCGTCTTTGTGCGGTAGAAGCGGTCAAAAAGCTGCGGAAGGTCCTCCTCGGAAATCCCCGGGCCGTAGTCACGAAGCGTGATGCGGTATTCCTCCGGCAGATCCTCGAGAAGAAGCTTCGGCGAAGTGCCCGACCTTCCGTGTACCTGCGCGTTCACGAGGAGGTTATTCAGCGCCTCCCGGATCCATGTCGGACTGCCCTGATAAATAAATGCGCCATTGTCCGGCTCGAGAAGCATTTCCGGGCGCACCTCCTCCGGAATGTCCGAAAGAAGCTCCTCCGAAAGGGCCCGCAGGCTGAAGGGCTCGGCCTCGAAAAGGACCTCGCCCGCCTCCATCCGTCCGATATTCAGAAGCCGCCGCACAAGCTCTCCGATGCCTTCAATGTGCGAAATGCACTCCTGAACCCGCGTGATCAGGCTGTCACTGCCGTCCTTCACCTCTTCCTGCAGAAGATCGAGAGAGGTGAGCGCCCTTGAAAGCGGCGTCTTGATCTGATGCGCGATGTTTTCTATGAATTCTCGGAGTCTCTGATTTTCTGAAGAAAGGCTCTGAAGCGCGCTGTTCCGGTCTCGAAGAAGCGTCATCTCATGCTCCTTTTCCTGAAGCATTTTACGAAGGCGCTTTCGAAGCTCCAGCGCGATAAGGATCAGAAGGCCCGAAAGAAGGAGCCCGAGAAGAAGGCTCCCGAACAGTATTTCGGGGTCTCTTAAACGTTCCCTGAGCACCGGGAAGGCCTGATCGGTATAGGCCAGCGACTGAAGCACCTCCTGACCGGAAAGGACGCCTTCTCTGCTGGGCTTCGTCGTATACAGAAGCCGCGCGACGTCCGCTTCCCTGTCGGGGATTTCCTCGTGAATCCGCGCGATGAAGGCCGCTTCGTAGCGAAGGACCGCCCGCTCCTTCAAAAGAACTGCTAAAAAAGGCAGCGCCGCGGTAAGAAGTACTGCCGCGGCTGCTGCCGTTATCAAAAGCCTGTTTGCCGAATCTGTATTTTTCATTGTCTGTCACCCTTTATGGTTTCTGTTTACCGTGCCTGTGAAGCGATAGCCGAAGCCTCTCACCGTCTCGATCAGTTCCTTCGGGATGGCTTTCCGGAGCCGGCTGATCTGGACGGTCAGGGTATTGTCCTCCAGAAGCTCGTCCATCGATTCCCGATCCAGTGCCGAAAGAAGCCGGTCCCTTTTCAGAAGGATCCCCGGATTCTGCATAAAAAGCGCGAGAAGCCGGTACTCCGTCGGCCGAAGGGAAAGCGGCACGTCGTGAAGCCTCACCTCATGGCTGCTCAAATTCAGCACGAGTCCGTCCGATTCCAGCACCTCCGCATCGGACAGCGTGTTCATCCGCCGAAGATTTGCCCGGATCCGCGAAAGAAGCTCCGCCTGCCGGAAAGGCTTCGTGATGTAGTCGTCCGCCCCGAGATCGAGCGCCCGGATCACGGACGGCTCATCGTCGCAGGCCGTGAGAAACAGGACCGGCGCATGGCTCAGGCTTCGCACCTTCTTCAAAAGCTCAAAGCCGTCCATATCCGGAAGCCACAAATCCAGAAGGAAAAGTGCAATGTCCTTCTCCTTAAGAAGCACCTGCTCCGCTTCCCTTCCGTCCGCAGCGGCGATCACCTGATAATTTTCCCGCTGAAGAAGCGTTCGGACGTCTCTTCTCAGGTAAAAATCATCTTCAACAAACAATATCTTAACCATAGTCAAAGCGCAAGAATCATGTAGCGCAGGACGCCCCCGAGAGGCTCCACCTTGGTCCGGTAGATGCCGTTCTTCCAGCTTCTCTGAAGCCGCTGATCGGAGGTATCGATCCATTCCGACGAGACGCCCAGGATCGGACGGTCAAAAATGATCTTTCCGAGTTCTCCGATGTAAAGCGTGTTCGTCTCCTTTTCGTAGCGGGGTTCCTTCTCGCTCATGAAGTTCAGGGTCCAGTGCGGGAAGGCGTCGTCTTTTAAGCGCAGGTGCTCCGTCACCTCGATCGGACCGTCCGAAATGAAACGGATCTCGCGGATATAGGTCTCGATCGGCGCTTCCTCAGGATAGCAGTTTTTCAGCTCCATGCTGTGCAGATAGGCCTCCGCGTCAAAAAGCGCCTTCCGCTTCAGATCGACATCGATTGCCTCGTATTTCCCCGGCATATGGTGCAGGCCGCCGCATTCGTCGAAGCCTTCAATCGTCGGCAGGTTATGATAGGCGGATTGCATCGTCCAGATCTCGTAGCGCTTCTCGGAGAAGGTTTTCAGCGTATAGGTTCCCACGCCCGGATCAATCAGAAGCGGCTCCCCTTTCGCGTAAACGATAAAGGACCCGGTATCGTTATGACGGTGGGAGCCCGTATTCCCGCCGGTTTTGACGGAAAGGTACAGCTCGTCTCCCTCTACCGCATAAATACCGATGGACGGGAGGGCGGTGGTCTTTTTAAAGCCCTTCTTCTCCCCGGCTTCCCGATCGCCCTCTTCTGCATACGCCAGGACTTCCTCTTCGGCCGCACATTCCGTCAGAAGGTCAAAAAGGTCCCCGCGCGCCGGTGCCGTAAATCCGTATAGCTTTCTTGACAGACGAAGCTGCTCCGCAGAAAAGCGCATCATCTCTTTCTGGTCCGTTGCCTTCGCAAAAAGGTATTCCCTCGCGCCCGCAAGTCCCGGCTTCAGATCACAGTCCGCATAGTTCAGGAAATACTCCCCTGCGACATGCACCTTCATGATGTAATTCGCGATGTTTTTGATCTTCTTTTCCCCAAAGACCGGCAGGAAGGCACCGCCGGTGACGCGGTTCAGGATATCGATGCAGGTGTACAGGCAGAGCGCAGCGAGATGATAGTAGGAAGCCCCCTCCTCGCAGCCGCCGTCCTGTCCGTAATCATTGATGAAGCAGTCAATCGAATGCACGGCCTGGGAAACGGTTTTTTGATAGGTCTCCACGTCATGCGGCATGAGAAAAACCGTATAGAGAATATTCTGCGCGCACCAGACCGTCCAGTTGTTGGTCTCATCGCCGTGATTTGCCATATGCCAGAATTCATCCGTAAGATACGGCTGTACAATCCGTTCCTCCAGCTCTTCGCGGATTCTCTTC
>CAMOZF010000104.1 GCA_946630765.1 uncultured Lachnospiraceae bacterium
AAGACAATCAAGAAGGATCAGGCGTCCAGACTTCATGCAAGACGTCAGATGCTCAAGGTGCTCTATGGCGTAACGGAAGTTCCCGCAGAGAATAAGGGCAAGAAGAAACTGACGAAGGCTGTTGATATGCCGAAGAAGCTTTTCGAGGAGATCGCTCCGAAGTATGCCAACCGTAACGGCGGCTATACCCGGATCGTGAAAATCGGACAGCGTAAAGGCGATGCGGCGATGGAAGTTTTACTTGAGCTCGTATAATTTAGTGATATCGGAAAGCCCCATCCGTTTGCGATGGGGCTTTCCTGTTTAAGGAAAGCGGATTGAAACCGAAAAAGAAGAAAAAAAATCACCGTAAGATCATATTTTTCATTCTGCTGTTTCTGGCCATTCTGGGCGGAACGCTTGCTGTTGCCATTATTTCCACCCGGGAGACACAGAAAAAGTATGAAAAGATGCAGCAGGCGTCTTTACCGCTCGTGCGTCTGTCGTTTCTTTCCGGGCAGTATGAAAGCGAACTCCACGGTTATGTGAACCGGATGGAGGATCAGAAAATGCGCGACCTGATCGTCCCCCTTTCTGAGGACCGGGAGATCAGCCTGACGATTGACAAATACGGCAATACCGTCAAAACCCTTCATTATCAGCTGAAGAGTACGGACGGCACCGAATATATAGACGGCGGAAGCATCGATCTTCGAAAGGAGATCGGAAGCACGGCTTCCCTGAAACTGCAGTTTTCCCAGCTTCTTTCAAGCGGCAGCGAGTATCAGCTGGTGCTGAGCCTCGAGACCGGTGAGAAGACGATTTACTATTATACCAGAGTGCTCTACGCCAAGACCCAGTACAGTGCCGAGCTCCTTTCCTTTGTCGAGGAGTTTTCGGAAGCGACCTTTGACCGGGAGAAGGCGGCGGAGTTTCTCGTCAATTACATTCAGCCGGATCCGAATGCGGAAACAACGGATTATTCCTACACCAATATCCATTCCAAATATACGATGCTCACCTTCGGCCAGCTTCAGGTGAAGCGCGGGAGCGATGTGCTTCTTCGGATTCAGGAGCTGGAGCCGACGCAGGCTTCGGTGAATCTTTCCTACACGATGCAGATTCAGACGGAAGAGGGCACCCGGAACTTTACGGTTCATGAGTTCTTCTGCGTGCGTTACCGTTCGGAAAAGGTATATCTTCTGGATTATTACCGCACACTCGACGAAATCTTCAACATTGAGCGTGCGTCCCGCGAAAACGGCCGTATTCTTCTCGGTATCTCCGAGGGCGCGACTCAGATCAGGAACTCGGACAATCATAACTATACCGTCTTTGTCGAGGACCGCAGCATCTGGAGCTTCAACTCGCGGACGAACGCGATGAGCCTGATTTTCAGCTTTGACGACGACCAGGATTTCTCCAATCGTTCCTCCTACGATCACCACGACGTTCAGGTGGTCAAGGTGCAGGACGACGGCACGATCGACTATATGGTCTACGGCTATATGAACCGCGGACGCTATGAGGGCATGGCAGGCATCTGCTTCTACCGCTATGTGGCGGCCGAAAACGCGACGAAACGCCTCTTTTTCATGCCGGTCCAGCAGTCGGAACAGATGTTGATGATGGACCTCGGAAACCTTGCTTATGTCAATGATTCCGACGTGTGTTATCTGCGCTACGGCGACGGCATTTATTCGATCGATCTCAGCTCCGGCGAGTCGGTCGAGGTCTCGATCCGGGCCTATCCGGGCGCCTATGCGATGAACGAGAAGGGCAATGTGGTTGCCTGGCAGGAGGGCGCGGATCCCTTATATCCGGAGCGCCTGGTCATCCTGAATATGGATTCGCAGACGACGGCGGTCGTGAATGCGCCGGAGCATCAGTTTGTCAAGATCCTGGACTTCATCGGGGACGACGTCGTCTACGGATTCGGACAGGCGGAGGATTCGGTCATTGAGGCGAATATTGACATGCAGCAGCTTCTCTCCAGCGTGATCATTGCATCGACGGACGAGGAACTGAAAATCCAGCAGGAATACGCCCCGTCCGAGCAGTTTATCCTTTCCGCAGAGGTGATCGATACGAGAATCGTGATCCGGCAGGGCAGGAAAACCGCTGACGGAACGGTGGAAATGATGGAAGACAAGGTGCTTCTTCTGACACAGGACATCGGCCGCGATGACGAGAAGAGCATGCTGATGCACCGAAGCGCTGAGCCGATGAAGAAGGAATACTATATTCAGATCGGCACGGTGACGGCGGTGGATTCTCAGTTCTCGAGCGTGATTCCGCGCTATGAGGACAGTGATGACGTGAATGTCATCGATCTGCAGCACCGGCAGGCCGGCGTGTACTATGTCTACGGCCACGGGAGGCTTCTCTACGTGGAGTCCGAGATCAACAAGGCCATTGACGAGGCCTATGACGTATTCGGCGTCGTCGTTGACGATAAGATGCACTACCTCTGGACCAGAGGCACGCGCGATCTTTTCAAGACGATCTCCATCCAGCCGCAGACGGTGCAGGACAAGGATCAGACGCTGGCCGCATCACTTCGGATTTTAGCGGCACAGGAAGGTTATCAGCTGCCGGCGGTCGAGCAGGATCTTGCCGACGGAAAGAGCCCCTATGAGATCCTGAATGCGGTGATCGGCGCGGATTCGGCGGTGAACCTGTACGGCTGTTCGCTGCAGAAAACACTGTATTTCATCAATCAGGGACATCCGGTGATGGCAGTCATGGGCGATAGAGAGGCGGTTGTGATCTCCGGCTATGAGATCGACAGCGTGCTGATCTACTTCCCGATGACCGGAGAGACCGTCAAGACGGAAATGGCCGCGGCGGAGAGTTATTTCGCGGAGCACGGAAACTGCTTTATTTCTTACAAACGATAATACGTAAAGGACAGAACGGACAGCAGCATGAAAGGGAATAAAAACAATCTGACAAAGCGTATCCTTCAGATCGTGATACTTGTGCTTCTGACAGCTGTTCTCGCGCTGACCATCTACATGGCGGTTGCGGTCACGCGCCTTCAGAGACGGCGTGAACAAATGGCCCAGAGAACGAGCGCGGCAGCAACGACGGCGGCTGCGATGTCGGAAACCGAAACGGCAGAAGTCGCAGAAAGCACAACGATGTCGACGGAGACGGAGGAAAGCTCTTCCACGGAAAAGGAAGGCTTCAGCTTCATGGATCTCTTCAATCCGGGGCTTTTCGACGATCCGGAGGCGCCGGGGGACGGTGAAGAGGGAAGCAGCGACTATGCCGCGCTTGCCGCAGAGGTTGCCTCGGAGAAGCGGATCTGGATGGGCGATTCCCGCTTTGTCGGGATGCAGCGGCATGTCAAGGTCGGACCGAATGATCTTTTTATCAGTAAGGGCGCGATGGCATTTGACTGGTTCCGGGACTTCGGCGTTCCGCAGCTCATGGAGGAGCTTGCGAAGGATCCGAAGCGGATGGTCATTATCAACTTCGGTCTGAATGACTGCGCCAATAACTGTGCGGGGTGGACGGAGTATTTTGCCGAGGACTATGTCGATCTGATCAATCAGCTGATCGTCACCTACCCCGATACGGAGTTCTATTTCGCCTCTGTCGGCCTGACGGACGGGGATTACTCCGCGTCAAACGGCAGGAAGCTTCCCGCCGGACAGATCGCGCTTTTCGTGGATACCTTTAATCCGACGATGTATCAGAACTGTCTTGCCGACTATATCGATCTGTCGGAATATCTGGTGCGGGACGGCTTCACGACCGTGGACGGCGTGCATTTTGATCAGGCGACGAACCAGAAAATTTATAATTACTGTTGTGCGAAAGCAGGCAGATATGGCCATTGAGGCTCAAATTTACAACAGGAGGTATGGTAGATGAAGGTTCAGGCAAGTGCGTATCTTTCGAAAAAGAAACCGCTTCTTCAGGCGCTTGTTGCGGCGCTTTCCGATACGGACTATGTATCGGTGCTGGCAACGGACAACGTCGCGAAGGAGTTCTCGGTCAGCAGAAGAGGGATCAGCGCGTCAACAGATCCTCAGTATACAAACCGCGGATTCGTGCTTCGCGTCAAGGACGGCGAGGGCTATGCGGAGTATTCGTTCAATGATATTTCCGAAGAGCAGCTTCCGGAGATCGAGAAAAAGGTCCGGGCAGAGCTTCTGCCCTTTACCGGCAAGCTTCCTCAGGCACTGGGCCGTATGAAGAGACAGGCGGGTGCGGAGGAAAAGACCGTTTTTACGGGCGCGTCCGAGTATGAAATTCACCCGGATACCCTTGGTACCGAAGGAATTCTCCGGCGTCTTTCGGAGATCCGCGAAAAAGGCCTCGCGATGGACGAGCGGCTTCTCGACTGCAGCGCGGGCTTCGACTATCAGGAGATTCACAAGCTGTTCCTGTCGAAGGAAAAGGATCTTGAGCAGAATCTACTGTGGTCCTGCGGCAGAGTCGGGTTCATGGCCGGAAAAGGCCAGGAGATCAAATCGAGCGGCGAAGGCTACAGTGACATGGGCGGCGCGGAGCTTCTGCAGCTGATGGAGAACGATCTTCAGACCTCTCTTCAGAATACGATTGACCTTCTGTCGGCGGAGCCGATGGTGCCCGGCGAGTACGAATGCATCTGCACGCCGACGGTTACCGGTATGATTGTCCACGAAGCCTTCGGCCACGGCGTCGAGATGGATATGTTCGTCAAGGACCGCGCGCTTGCGAGAGAATGCATCGGCGAGTACGTGGCAAGTCCGCTGATCACGATGCATGACGGCGCCTGCTGCTACGGCGATACCGGAAGCTATTATTTCGATGATGAAGGCAATATGGCCAAGGATACCGTGATCATCGAGAAGGGCATCCTGAAGACCGGCATGATCGACGAGCTTTCGGCGGAAGTGCTGCAGGTTCCCCCGACAGGAAACGGACGCCGGGAATCCTACGAGCGCAAGGCCTACACGAGAATGACCAATACCTATTTTGAGGCCGGTACCGATAAGCCCGAGGATATGATTGCCTCCGTGAAGGACGGCTTCCTTCTCGATAAGCCGAGCTCCGGCATGGAGGATCCGAAAAACTGGGGCATTCAGTGCATGGTTTCGATCGCGCGGGAGATCAAGGACGGCAAGCTGACCGGGAAGATCTATTCGCCGGTCGTGCTTTCCGGCTATGTCCCGGATCTTCTGAAGTCTATTTCGATGATTTCCGATACGATGGAGCACAGCGGAACCGGCTTCTGCGGCAAGGGATACAAGGAATGGGTCAAGGTCTCGGATGGCGGCCCCTACATCAAGGCCAGAATCCGGCTCGGTTAAGGAGGTGCATAGGATGAATCAGCAGATTATCAGCCTGCTTCAGGAACTGAACATTGAAAATTATCTGATCTCCACGGAGGTGGATTCCTCGGCAGAGCTTTTCTTCGTGAAGCAAAACCTGGATATGCGCCGTATGAAGGATGTGACGAAAAGCCTTGTAACGGTCTACCGCGATTTTGAAGAGGACGGACAGAAGTTCCGCGGCTCTTCGGAAGCGCTTCTGACGCCCGCGATGGAAGCGGAGGAGAAAAAGGCTGCGCTTCAGATGGCCTACGATTCGGCGGCATTTGTCAAGAACCCCTGGTATCCTTTATATCAGCCGAAAGAGAAGCCGGTGATCGAAAAACGTCAGATTCCCGAGCTTTCGGACGCCTGCGCGAAGATGGCCGCTGCGATCTTTGAGGCGGACAATGATCCGGAGGCTTTCCTGAACAGTGTGGAGCTTTTTGCGGAAAAGAAGGCGGTTTCCGTCACCAGCTCCGCCGGAACGGACGCTTCCTATGAGAAGTTCACGATCAAGGGCGAATATGTGACGCAGTGCAAGGCACCCAAGGACGTGGAGCAGTACTACAGCTTCGAATATGACGATGTGGAATGCGATCAGATCCGCGAGAAGGTCCGGGAGTCGCTTCGGACCGTCCGCGACCGTGCGCGCGCTTCAAAGATGCCGAAGAGCGGAAATTACGACGTTGTTCTTTCCGGCGATCATGTGAAGACGATCCTGAACCTGTATCTTTTCAAGTCCAATGCGGCTTTTGTGTACCCGGGCTATTCGAAATGGAAGGCCGGCGAGAAGGTGCAGGGCGAGGAAATCTCCGGCGAAGCCATGAATATTGACCTGATTCCGACGGAGCCGGTTTCCGCGGACGGCGTGCCGATGACGGAGCGTCCGTTCCTCAGAGACGGTGTCCTTCAGACGATTCAGGGCGCGAACCGCTTCTGCCAGTACCTCGGCATTGAGCCGACCGGACAGTACCGGAAGATCCGCGTCGATAACGGAACGGTTCCCTTCGAAGAGATGAAGAAGGGCTGCCTGTACCCCGTCAGCTTCTCGGATTTCCAGATGAACCCGCTGACCGGCTATTTCGGCGGCGAGATCCGGCTTGCGTACCTGCCGACTGACGACGGCATCGAGATCCTGACCGGCGGCTCCGTCAACGGCAGCTTCATCGAGCGCCAGGCCGACGTCGTCTTCTCCACCGAGCGCTACGTCAGCGCCTCCTACGACGGCCCGAAGGCCATCCGCATCAGGAATGTCGCCGTTGCCGGCGAATAATTGCAAAACTCGTCGAGAAATGGGGTGTCCGCTTCAGTAACGCTTCGAAGTTACTTCAGCGGACACCCCATAATTCTCGGCTCG